>CALMIB010000322.1 GCA_937863945.1 uncultured Longilinea sp. | reverse complement strand
GCATTTATCAGCGGCTTGAGGCGGAAACCCCGGCCAGGTTTCAATGGCAGGTCACCGGCGCCGCTCATGCCAGGGTGGAGGGGACCTTATGGGTAACGCTGCACTTCGCGCTCCCCGAAAGCGGCCAATCGGTGAAGGTATTGGTGCTCGCGCGGCCGCTGTCCTTGCCCGTCCGGTCGATCTTCGGGTTGCCCGCGGCCGTCGCGGCAACCCTGGGCGCGCTCGGTCTGTTGGCAGGATGTGTCCTGGGGCTACCAGCCGTGCTGCCGGATATTCGTCAAAGATAGCAAAAAGTGGTGGGTGTACCAGTAAAATTGGACAAATAAGGCAAATTTATTATTTCTTTTCTGATTCACTTGCCATCTCGTCGATCGACTGATAAAATCTAAGCGAGTTCTAATATAGGTTTTTTGCATTAAATCCCTGAATAATATTTTCGTCAACGGGAGAGTCTATGCTCAGTAACTGGCTGTATATAGGCATCTTCATGGTGGTGTCCTTGTTTCTTCCAGCCGCCGCAATTTTTATCGCCGGTTTGCTGGCCCCGAAGAAGCCGAACGCCATCAAAAATGCGACCTACGAATGTGGCATGGAGACGGTGGGCGAATCTTGGGTCCAATTTAAGGCCCAGTATTACGTATTCGCGCTGGTTTTTCTGGTGTTTGATATCGAAACCGTCTTTCTCTTTCCCTGGGCAGTTGCTTATAACCAGATGACCCTCTTTGGCGTGCTGGAAGCGATTGTGTTCATCTTAATCCTCCTGGGTGCTCTGATTTATGCCTGGCGGAAGGGTGCATTAGAGTGGCACTAGCCCGATCTTTTTGGAGGAATCATGACATTTTGGTCTGATCCTGACGGTTTTTTGGCGAATTGGCTGATTCATTTGCTGGCGGGAATCGGCATTCCGGCAGGCGTTGCTCAAGCCATAGGTTTTGCGCTGGGGGCGGCCATTCTGGCAACCGGATCGCTGCTGTTTGTGCTGTTTCTGATCTGGTTGGAACGAAAGATGATCGGCCGCGTGCAGGATCGCCTGGGCCCGAACCGTTTGGGTCCATGGGGCATTTTTCAGCCCATTGCTGATATGCTGAAGATCTTCACCAAGGAATACATCACGCCGGCAGGCGCGGATAAGGTTCCTTACAACCTGGCGCCGATCCTGACGGTGGCGGCAGTGTTGATGGTGTGGGCGGTGGTTCCCCTGGCGATCACGGTTTACGGCGTCAATCTAAACGTAGGTCTGCTATACATCATCGCGGTCGGCTCGCTGGGCGAGATGGGCATTTTAATGGCAGGGTGGGGGTCCAATAACAAATATGCGTTATTGGGCGCTTTCCGCGCGGCAGCCCAGTTGATTTCCTATGAAGTGCCGATGGTGCTTTCGCTGCTGATCCCGGTGATGCTTTCCGGTTCGCTGAACATGAATCAGATCGTCATGCAGCAGGATATCTGGTATGTGCTCTATACCCCCCTGGCGGCGCTCATTTTCTTGATCACTTCCATTGCCGAAGTGGGGCGCGCGCCTTTTGACCTGACCGAAGCGGAATCGGAATTGGTGGCCGGTTTCAATATTGAATATTCCGGGCTGAAATTCGGCATGTTCTTTGTGGCTGATTTTTTACATTCTTTCACGATTTCGCTGCTGGTCTCGGTGATTTTCCTGGGCGGATGGCGCGGACCGGGCGCCGAGACCTACCCGCTGCTCGGGTTTGTTTACCTGATGATCAAGACCAGCCTGGTCAACTCGTTCATCATCATCGAGCGCGCCTCCCTGCCGCGCTTCCGCATCGACCAGATGATGGATTTCACCTGGAAAGTGCTGACGCCGGTTATCTTGATCCTGGTGGTGATCACCGCGCTTTTGGAAAAGACGCTGGTGATGGCCGGTGCGCTTGCCTGGGTGCGCACGGGGATCATGTTCGTCTTGAATATTGCGATCCTGTTGATCGCTGATACGGTCGTGCGCGGGCATCTGGCCCGCCGGCCGCGGCCGGATGTGCGCGGTAAAGAGCGCCCGGTTGCCCGGCCGGAAAACTTCTTCTCGCAACCTGGCTCTGGAGCGTGAGGATGACAACTTTACAGATTATTTTTCTGATCATTGCCGCCATTACCCTGGTATCCGCATGCCTGGTGGTGATGACGCGCAAAATTATGCACGCCGCCCTGTGGTTGGTGCTGTCTTTGATGGGTGTGGCTATGGTGTATGCCACCCTGCAATCCGGTTTTTATACCGTGGTGCAGGTGCTGGTG
>CALMIB010000321.1 GCA_937863945.1 uncultured Longilinea sp. | reverse complement strand
CCGTTTTGCTCATCACGCAAATGGCTGCCAATATTTTCCTGGGAAGGCTGGCGGACAAGTGGAGCCGAAAAGGCGTCATCGAACTGGGAGCGGTTGCCGGCGTGGCAAGCTGCCTGCTGGCGTGGCTGGCACCGAATGCAGCCTGGTTTTACCTGGTCATCATTTTGGAAGGCATTGCCAATACCGCTTTTTGGACCATTGGCTTCCCTATCCTGCTCGAGTTTGGCTCAGAAGAACAACGCCCCCTGTTCGTCGGGCTGGGTAACACACTGGTCGCACCGGTTGCGATTCTATCACCTATCCTGGGTGGTTGGCTGGCCGACAACATCAGTTATCCGATCGCTTTTCTCATCAGCGGCCTCTTTGGCGTAGCTGCTGTGTTGATCCTGCACTTCTTCGTCACGGATCCAAAATCCCGGCAGAAGTCTGCGCTAACGCTCAACAATTCAAAAAGTGGAGCCTGAAATCACCAGTCTCCACTTTTTATTTTGACCGACCTGTCAATCCTTCCGACTTAGCCTTTGCCGGTTTGTTCGATCTTGCCCCAGGTGTCGCGAAGGCCAACGGTACGATTAAAAACCAGCCGGCCGTCAGCCGAATCGGGATCAACGCAAAAGTAACCAGTCCGTTCAAACTGAAAATGCTCGCCTGGAGTTGCCCTTAACAGGGCGGGTTCAACATAGCATGGCGTCAGCACCTGCAAGGAATCGGGGTTGATAATTGCATCCAGGTCGCCGTCATCCGGCCGCTCGGTGGTGAATAACTGGTCGTACAGGCGCACCTCCACGGGCAGGGCATGTTGCGCCGCCACCCAATGGATCGTCGATTTCACTTTGCGGCCGTCCGGCGTGTTGCCGCCGCGCGTATCCGGGTCATACGTGCAGTGAACCTCCACCACGTTGCCAGCATCATCCTTGACCACGCCGGTGCATTTCACCAGATAGGCATAGCGCAACCGCACTTCGTTACCCGGAAACAACCGGAAGTACTTGGGCGGCGGCGACTCGCGGAAATCATCCTGTTCGATATAGAGCACCCTGGAAAATGGTACCGTGCGCGTACCTGCCGATGGATCCTCGGGATTGTTGATCGCCTCCATCTCTTCCACCAGGTCGTCCGGGTAATTGTCGATGACCAGCTTGAGCGGATTGAGCACAGCCATGCGGCGCTCGGCAATTTTATTCAAATGATCGCGCATCACTGCCTCAAATTGCGCCATTTCCACCCAGCTATCGTTCTTCGTCTCGCCCAGGCCAGTAACAAAATCGATAATTGCGCTGGGCGGCACGCCCCGCCGGCGCAGGCCGCGCAGCGTGGTCAGGCGGGGATCATCCCAGCCGCGCACCACGCCGGTTTCGACCAGCTTGCGAAGTTTGCGCTTGCTCATCATCGCGTAGGTCAGATTGAGCCGTGAAAATTCAATCTGCCGGCTGGGAAAGGCTTCCAGTTTTTCGAGGAACCACTCATACAGCGGCCGGTGAATGATGTATTCGTTGGAACACAGCGAGTGCGTGATCCCTTCCATCGAATCGTTCTGGCCATGCGACCAGTCATACATCGGGTAAATGTGCCATTTGTTCCCCGTGCGATGGTGCGACACATTCATGATGCGGTACATGACCGGATCGCGCAGCAGGATGTTCGGGTTTTGCATGTCAATTTTCGCGCGCAAAACGCGGCTGCCTTCCTCGAACTCTCCGTTTTTCATCCGTTCGAGCAAATCAAGGTTTTCTTCCACCGCACGGTCGCGGTAAGGCGAATCCACGCCGGGCTTCAACGCGGCCGCAGTCTCGCTCCATTTGGTTCCCTTGGGAAGCGTGCCGCGGGCGGCGCTCATTTCCTCCTGAGTCTGATCATCCACATAAGCCAGTCCCATTTTCACCAGTCGGACCGCCCATGCGTAGAGCAGATCGAAGTAATCTGAGGCAAAAGTCACTTTAGCCCATTGAATCCCCAGCCAGGCTGCATCTTCCTGGATTGCTTCGACAAATTCTGTTTCCTCTTTGGCCGGGTTGGTATCGTCAAACCGCAGGTACAGTTCACCGCCGAATTCCTTTGCGGCAAAGTAATCGATCAGAAACGCTTTGCAGTGTCCAATGTGCAGGTAGCCGTTCGGTTCGGGAGGCAGGCGGGTGCGCACGTAGGTAAAGCGTCCATTTTTCAAATCTTCCGCGATGGCCTCGCGGATGAAGCTTGGAATGCGGCTGACCGGTTGATTGTCTTCCATGTCGTACCCTCTGGAAAAATGAGATGATCAAAGCTGGATGAATTGATGGATTGTACAACCATTCCAGCGTAACTGCAATCCTGCACCGAAACGCCTGCCCGGCGAACATCTTCGGCAGCAACAC
>CALMIB010000320.1 GCA_937863945.1 uncultured Longilinea sp. | reverse complement strand
TGGGCGAGGCACGGCGTTGGCGTGCAGGACTTACCTGATTCCTCCTGCCTCGCCCCTACTGGGCTGGCCCTTACTGGGCAGGCCCTTACCGGCTGACGCAAGCAACGACTACGGCGTTACGACGAAGTCAATCCCGCCCCACCATTCACGCCTCACGCTTCACAATCTTCCTCCCTTTTTCGTGTATAATCATTAATCAATACAAACTTCGGGAGGGAAGAGATTCCATGAAAGCATCGGTTTCGCAACAACACCTGGCGCACGGCTTAAGCATGGTTTCTCGCGCCGTTTCCCCGCGCAGCACGCTGCCCGTGCTGGCCAACGTCCTGGTCGCCACCGATGGTGAAGACCGGTTGCGCCTCTCGGCCACCAACCTCGAACTCGGCATCACCTGCTGGATTCCGGCGCAGGTGCAGGAGGAAGGCTCGATCACCGTGCCGGCTCGCACCTTCGTCGATCTGATCGGCGCGCTGTCTGCCGAGCAGGTGCAGTTGTCGCTCAACGCGCGCACGCAAACGCTCAATGTGCGCACCGGCGGCAGCAACACCGACATCAAAGGCATCGACGCCAACGAATTTCCGCCCATGCCGGTGCCCGACCTCTCCGACGGCGTCGAGCTTAAAGTCTCCGACTTCCGCGAGATGATCCAACAGGTGGCTTTTGCCGCCTCGGCCGAGGAAGCCCGCCCGGTGCTGCAGGGCGTGATGGTCACGGTCAACGGCAACGAAATTTCGCTGGCCGCCACCGACGGCTTCCGCATCTCGGTGCGCAAGTCGGTCGTCGAGCACGCCCCCGCCCGCCCCATCGCCGTCATCATCCCGGCGCGCGCGCTCAGCGAGTTGGCCCGCATCGCCGCCGACGGCGAGCAAACCCTGGTGATGGCCGTGCCCAACGGCCGCGGGCAGGTCATCTTTCACACCAAAGATTCCGAACTGGTTTCGCAACTCATCGAGGGCAACTTCCCCGATTACAAGGTCATCATCCCGCGCTCGTTCAAGACGCACACCATCCTCACCACCGCCGCCTTCCTCAAATCCTGCAAGCAGGCCGAGATCATCGCGCGCGAGAGCAACAACGTGGTGCGCCTGAGCATCAAGCCGCAGGACGGCCAGCCCGGCCAGGTGGAGATCTCGGCGCAGTCCGAGCAGACCGGCTCGGCCGAGGTGCAGGTGGACGCCACCATCGACGGCCCCATGATGTCCATCGCCTTCAACGTGCGCTTCCTGCGCGAGGTGCTGGACGTGATCAAGACGCCCTCGGTGGCGCTGGAGTGCAACGCCAGCAACACGCCCGCGCTGATCAAGCCGGTGGGTGACGAGGACTTTTTGCACGTCATCATGCCCATGCATTTGGGTTGATCTTTAAAATCCAAGCGGCGCGGCGCAGCGAAAGGATGCTATCATCCGGCTGCGCCTGCCTTTTTAATGGCGTTGCGGCTCTTGCTCCGTTCACGGCGGCGGCAAGGGCTCTTCGTAGGTCGGATCGGAGGGGCGTTGACAGCGATCGCCCGCACGGCTGTGATTGCCCCCGGAGATCCGACGTTCACGGCGGCGGTGAGGGCACGGCTAAGCCGTTGCCCCCGCGGGGATTTGAGATTTACCGCCGTGCCCCTACCTGGCCGCTCACATGCCCCTCCCCACAGGTCCCGCCATGTCCTTTTCCGCCAAATCTTCCGACCGGCTGCTCTCCATCTACCTCACCCTGGGGCAGTACCCCATCCTCAGCACGCGCATCGAGGCGCGCATGCGCCGCGAGCTGTTCGCGCGCGGCATCATCCAGCCGCCGGCCTTCGAGGCCGAGGTGCGCGAAATGGCCATCCGTTCGCAGCAGCAGGAGGGCATCACCAACCCCTACAGCGACGAGCCGGCCGAGATCTGGGACCTGCGCATCAACCGCGTGCGCGACCAGCTCACCACGCTCATCTTCAGCCAGCATCTACCCTTCGACCTGTTCGAGCAGATCGTCAGCGAAGTGCTGAAAGAGCACGGGGTGAACCTGCGCGAGATGATGCTCTCGCTCAACCCTGAACTGGCCCCCATGGAGCTGGTCTTCGAGCAGGCCATGACCATCGAGCGCATGCCCATCGACCAGCGCGGCCAGTTCGAGGCGCGCCTGCAAGAATCCAAGGTGGTGCTGATCCGCTCGCTGATCAGCGACTCGCTGCGCTACATTAACATCGCCAAGCAGTGGTTCACCATCGCCGACCTGGCCGAAATCCGCCGCCGCAAGATCGGCGCGGGGCGCATCGGCGGCAAGGCCGCCGGCATGATGCTGGCCTACCGCATCCTCAAAGAATCCAGCGACGTGACGCTGCGCACCTGCCTGCACATCCCCGAATCGTACTTTGTCGGCTCGGACGAGCTGTACACCTTCATGTCGGTCAACAACCTGGGGCATTGGAACGACCAGAAATACAAGAACGAGGCCGAAATGCGCGCCGACTACCCGGCCATCCTCGCCGAGTTCGAGGCCGGTGCGTTCTCGCCGGACCTGCTGGAGCGGTTTCAAGCCATGCTGGCCACGGTCGGGCGCGTGCCGCTGATCGTGCGCTCCTCCTCGCTGCTGGAGGATAACTTCGGCACTTCCTTCGCCGGCAAGTACGAGAGCATCTTCCTGGCCAACCAGGGCAGCCCGCAGGAGAACCTGCGCGCGCTCACCCGCGCCATCGCGCGCATTTACGGCTCCACGCTCAACCCCAACGCGCTGCTCTACCGGCGCTCCAAGGGCCTGCAGGATTACGACGAGCGCATGGCCGTGCTGATCCAGGTGGTGCAGGGCGAACCCTTCGGGCGCTACTTCCTGCCGCACGGCGCAGGGGTGGCCTTCAGCCGCAATCTGTACCGCTGGACGCCGCAAATCCGCCGCGAGGACGGCTTCGTGCGCCTGGTGTGGGGCCTGGGCACGCGAGCGGTGGACCGGGTGGGCAACGACTACCCGCGCCTGATCGCGCTCAGCCACCCCACGCTGCGCCCCAACAACGAGCCCAAAAACATCCGCCGCTATTCGCAGCAGTTCGTTGACCTGATCGACCTGCAGGAGAACGATTTTAAGACCCTGCCGGTGGCCGAAGTGCTCGACGGGCATTATCCACCGCTGCGCTACCTGGCCCAGGTGGACGAGGACGGCTACTTTGTGTCGCTGCGCAGCGCGGTGCTGCCGGGCGGCCCGGGCAGCCTGGTGCTGACCTTTGACGAGCTGCTCAAACGCACACCCTTCGCCGCGCTGATGCGCGAGGTGCTGGCGCTGCTGGAGCGCTCGTACCACACGCCGGTGGACATGGAATTCACCCTGGGATTGAAGGAGCTGGAAAGCGGCAAGCCCGAGCTGTGCCTGACCATTCTGCAGTGCCGCCCGCAGGCCCACCTGATCAGCTCCGAAAAGGCGCACCTGCCCGAGTTCCTGCCCGAGGATGACCTGATCTTCGACACCCATTTCATGGTGCCGCAGGGCGTGGTGGACCGGGTGGATTACGTGGTGTACGTGCCCGCCGAGGGTTACTTTGCGCTGCGCACGCCCGCCGACCGCGCCGCGCTGGCGCGCGCGGTGGGCAGCCTGAACGCCGCGCTGGCCGGGCAGAATTTCATCTGCGTGGGGCCGGGTCGCTGGGGCAGCACCAACACCGACCTGGGCGTGCCGATCGACTACGGCGACATTTACCACGCCCGCGCGCTGGTGGAGCTGGCCGGGCAGGGCTACGGCCTGCCGCCCGAGCCCTCGCTGGGCACGCATTTCTTCCAGGATATCCTCGAGGCGCAGATTTACCCGCTGGCGGTGTACCTGGACGACCCGCAAAGCAGCTTCAACCGGGCCTTCTTCGAGCAGAGCCCCAACCACCTGGATGAGGTGTTGAAGATCAAGGAAGAGCTGCGCGGCGCACTGCGCCTGATCCGCGTCAGCGACTTCCGCGCCGGCCACACCCTGCGCATCGTGATGGACGAGGACAAGAGCCAGGCAGCCGCCTACCTGGTGGAAGACGAACCGGCAGAGTAAGGTGGAGCGGTCAGGTAATTCGCACAATAGAAACACACAACGGCTTTCGGCAACGTTGATCCGATCCTTGCCGCCGTATCTCCACCTCACCTGGCGTTGGGGCCTGCCCTGTAAGGGCACGGCTGTGCAGGCAGCGGACGCCTTATACCCATGATTTGCCGTGCCCATCCCGGTAACCTCTCCAACCGAAGAACACGGCTGATCCGTCTTTACCCGCGTTGATCTGATCCTTGCCGCCGTGTTCCTACCCGCGGTTCGGGTTAGGACCTGTCCCAGGCTTTCCGTTCTTTCGCAAGGATCTGACCCTCGCAGGGCCTACCAAATCTGCAACCTCAAATCAAATCCCCATCATTCCGGTTGACGCTCCTTCGGAAAGCGGTTATCCTCAATCGTATGGAGCAAATTCCGCTGTTTTCCCCGCTCGCGCTCACCGTCGGCGACCTGACGCGCTACCTGCGCCAGTTGCTGGAAAGCGACGACGTGCTGCGCGACGTGTGGGTGCAGGGTGAGGTCTCCAACATCGCGCGGCCCTCCTCGGGGCACATTTACTTCACCCTCAAGGACGCCAACGCCGCGCTCAAGTGCGTCATCTGGAAAACCAACGCGCTGCGCCTGCGCCTGCCGCTGCAAAACGGCATGGCGGTGGAGGCGCACGGTTACATCAGCCTGTACGAGCGCGACGGCGCCTACCAGCTCTACGTGGACGCCGCCCGCCTGGCCGGCGAAGGGCTGCTCTACCAGGAATTCATGCGCCTCAAAGCACGCCTGGAAGCCGAGGGCCTGTTCGACCCCGAGCGCAAACGCGCGCTGCCGGCCCGCCCGCGGCGCATCGGCATTGCCACATCCCCCACCGGCGCCGCGCTGCAGGATATGCTCAACACGCTGCGGCGGCGCTACCCGCTGGCCGAGGTGCTGCTGGCATCCTGCGCCGTGCAGGGCGAAGAAGCCCCGCCGCAGATCGTCGCCGCGCTGGGCGCGCTCAACCGCCTGGGCGCGGACGTGATTCTGCTGGCGCGCGGCGGCGGCTCGCTGGAGGACCTGTGGGCCTTCAACGACGAGCGCGTGGTGCGCGCCGTGGCCGCCTCGCAGGCCCCGGTGGTGACCGGCGTGGGCCACGAAACCGACTTCACGCTCAGCGATTTCGCCGCCGACCTGCGCGCCCCCACCCCCACCGGCGCGGCCGTGCTGGCCACCCCCGACCGGGCCGACCTGCGCGCCGAACTGGAGCGCACGCTCGGCCTGCTGGATGCCGCCCTGCTGGACGGCCTGGACCTGCGCCGGCGCGCCCTGCACGAAGCCGCCGGGCAACTGGAGCACAATTCGCCGCGCTGGCGCATCAGCAACGACCGCCAGCGGCTGGACGCGCTGACCGAGCGCCTGCAGCGCAACGCGCTGCACAACCTGGCGCTGCGCCGCGTGATGACCGACAGCGCCCGCTCGCGCCTGCTGGCGCTCAACCCGCTGTCCGTGCTGGGGCGCGGCTTTGCCGTGGTCACCCATCACGGCGCAGTAGTGCGCAGCAGCGCGCAACTCGCACCTGGCGATGCCGTGCAGGTGCGCCTGGCGCGCGGTGCGTTCGACGCGCGCGTTGAAGCGATGATACCCGATGAGGACATACCCACCCGGGAGGTTGAGGATGACTGAGGCGAAACCCGTCGAAGACATGAATTACGAGGAAGCCTTTGCCGAACTGGAAGCGATCGTCGCCGCGCTCGAAAACAGTCAGCAGGCGCTGGAAGAATCGCTGGCCCTGTTTGAGCGCGGGCAACTGCTGGCCCGGCGCTGCGCCGGCCTGCTCGACAGCGCCGAACTGCGCGTGCAGCAGGTGAACATGCGCCTGCCCGGTCTGCCCGAAGAGGACGCACCGGAAGGCTGATATGTCGGGCAACATCTTTGAAAACCAGGTGTTGTGGACCGGCCTGCTGGGCTGGTTTTTGGCGCAAATGATCAAGCCGTTCGTCGAATATCTCATCCGGCGGCGCTGGAACTGGGGCCTGTGGTTCAGCGCGGGCGGCAATCCCAGCTCGCATTCAGCCCTGATGACCGCCACCACCCTCGCCATCGGATTGTACATCGGCTTCAACACGCCGATCTTCGCGCTGGCCGTCGCCATCAGCATGATCGTGGTGTACGACGCAGCCGGGGTGCGCCGCCAGGCGGGCATGCAGGCTGCGCGCATCAACCGGCTGTTTGAAGAGATCTTTGCCGGGCGCCCCATCAGTGAAAAGCGCCTCAAAGAGGTGCTGGGACACACCCCGCGCCAGGTGATCAGCGGTGTGCTGCTGGGCACGCTGTGCGCCATCCTGATGTACGTGATCTGGCCGCCAATTCAGCCCTGAGCACGGCCTGACGCTGCTTTCCTGTTACAATAGGCCGCATGAGCCTTCACACCCCCTCCGACAAGGCCGCGCTGCGCGGCGAACCCTCCTACGTCTGGCGCGCCGGGCAGGAGCGCCGCCTGGCACTGATGCGCGCGGCGGCAGGCGAACGCGCCCGCGGCGACGTGCTGGTGGACGGCTGCGGGGTGGGCGCTTATCTTTCACACCTCGCGCCGGAAGCGGGCCGCATCGTGGGGCTCGACATCGAACTGGAGCGCACCGGTGAGGCGCGCGTCCGGGCACCGCGCGCCGGGCTGGTGTGCGGCGCCGGCGAGCGGCTGCCCTTCCCCGATGCCAGCTTCGACTTCCTGCTCAGCCACGAAGTGCTGGAACACGTGCAGGATGACGCTGCCGCCATCCGCGAGATGGTGCGCGTGCTGCGGCCGGGCGGGCGGCTGGCGCTGTTCTGCCCCAACCGCGGCTACCCGTTTGAAACCCACGGCATCTACTGGCGCGGCAAATATCATTTTGGCAACATCCCGCTGGTCAACTGGCTGCCACGCCGGTGGCGCGACCGGCTGGCCCCGCACGTGGAAGTGTACACGCGCGGCGACCTGGAAAGGCTGTTCGGCGGGCTGCCGGTGCGCTTCGTGCAGCGCACTATCCTGTTCGGCGCATACGACAACATTATCGCCCGCGCCCCGGCGCTGGGCCGCGCCCTGCGCGCCGTGCTGCAAACGCTGGAGCGCAC
>CALMIB010000319.1 GCA_937863945.1 uncultured Longilinea sp. | reverse complement strand
CGGTCCAGCCGCCTGTCATGTAGCGAACCAGGTGTGCAGCCTAGCCGTGGCGGATGAGAAATAGCTCCTTCAGGGCAGTCATGCCAATATTGTAACAAAAACGGGCAAGATTCAACGCTTCTTGCACCGCTTCAGGCTGAAACCGGCAAGCCCGCGATTAAAGGGGGGTTCATGACGACCCCACCTCCCTTTAAGGCTGCCATTTTCGCCTTCCTCTCCGGCACGTTTCGTGCTACCCCGGGTGCATATCCGGAGGTGACCCATGAAAATGCCCGTTTTGCTCCGCACTCTGCTGCTGGCCGCGCTGGCCGTTTCGCTTGCCGGCTGTGATGTGCTGCAATCGGCCTACGAGCAGCAAATTAAACCCACCCTGGCGCAGCGAATGGAGGATGAAGTCAATGAAGTGATCGAATCCGCCAAAGACGAAGTCAGGCAGCGCATCGAAACGTTGGAGCCCGAGCGTTTTTCGTGCGCGGCCGACCCGGCGCTGTGTCCCGAGATTACCGATCCCGCCATGAACTCCGCCTGGCAGCAGGTCACGCCGGCTTTCACCAACCAGCCCGGCGACCGCCACCTGCTTTACTACCTGGGCGTGATCAATCAATTCCGGGTCGCCAGCGACTATGAATGCCGTTACCGCCCCTACCCCGACAACGGCTGCGCCGCCAACACCGGCAGCAGCGACACGCGCTGCAACCTCTTCGCCGGCGACGTGATGCGCGCGATGGGCGCGCCGCTGCCCACCAAGGGCGAACTGGGCCTCGGCGCGGCCGGCTCGGAGAACAGCGACCCCATGACCGCCACGGCCGTGCACCTGAACGCCTGGCTGCTGGCCGGCAACGGCGGCTGGGCGCGCATCGACACGGCCAACCCCGCCGACCTGGCGCGCCTGCTGGCGCACCTGCGCGACGGCAAACCCGCGCTGGCCTCGCGCGCCGATCACATCGCCGTCATCCGCCCCGATCAGTTCATCGAAACGTTAAATACCGACAACCTCGGCGATCTGCGCATCGCCCAGGCCGGCGCGCTCAACAGCAATAACACTTCGCTGCTCAAAGGCTTTGGTTCGCTCGACGGCGTGCAGATTTACATCCACGAGTGAAGAATTAACCGCGAAGAACGCAAAGAATTGCGCGGAGAAGGCGCTTCTGCGCGCTGCTTTCATTCGCGTTCTTTCCACCTTCGCGGTGAACGCTTACTTCCGCTCCGCCAGGAACTTTACGAACGCATCCACCACCTTCGGGTCGAAGTGCGTTCCGCTCTGCGTGACGATATACGGCAGCACGGCCTCTTCCGGCCAGGCCAGCCGGTAAGGCCGGTCGGAGTTGAGCGCGTCCCACACGTCCACCACCGCGAAGATGCGCGCCGCCAGCGGAATTTCCTCGCCGCGCAGCCCGCGCGGGTAACCGCTGCCGTTCCACCACTCGTGGTGGTACAGCGGAATATCCAGCGCGTTCTGCAGGAAGCCGATGTCCTTCAAGAACTCCGCCGACAGCACTGGGTGCAGGCGCATGGTTTCCCATTCCTTGTCGTCCAGCGAGCCGGCCTTGAGCAGGATCGAATCGGATATGCCCATCTTGCCGATATCGTGCAGCAGCGCGCCGCGGCGGATGTGCTCCAGCTCGCCCTCCGGCACGCCCAGGTAGCGCGCCAGGTCCACGGTCATCTCGGTCACGCGCAGCGAGTGCCCGCGCGTCTCGTGGTCGCGCAGGTCCAACGCGCGCGCCCAACCTTCAATGGTGGCATTGTAGGCATCCACCAGCGCGATATTTTTGGCTTGCAGATCCTTGAACATGCCCAGCGTCGAAAGCGCCACCGCACCCTGCCGCGACAGCGTCTCAAAGGTGTGGAACCAATCCCCGTCCGGCGCGATCCCGTCGCGACTGAACACTTCAATGGTTCCCAGCGGCGCCCCGCGCGCGATCATCGGCGCGGCGTAGCCGCAGCAGTAGCCAATCGAATGCAGCCATTCGCTTTCCTGCGCGCCCACTCCAATCTCCAGCACCGCATTTTCACGCAGCGATTGCCCCGCCAGGCTCGCGTTGGCATCCAGGTACCAACCCTCCACTTCTGCGTCCGCCAGTCCGGCGCTTTGCGCCGCCACAAAGTGGTCGTTGTTCGCGTCCGGCTTCCAGATCACGGCGGCGTCCACGCCAAGTTGCTTGCAGAATTGATCCAGCAGCACGCGCAGCACAACCTTGTCGTCGAAAGTTGAAACGATGGCCGTATCGATCTCGCGCAGCGATTGCAATTGCGAGAGCCGCTTCTGCACTTCGGTGTACAGCAGCGCGTTTTCATAGGCAATGCCGGCCGAACTGGCCACCAGGCCCATCAGGTCCATCTTTTCGGGCGTGAAGAAATCTGGCTCCGGCGCGTGCAGTTCCAGCACGGCCCTCACCAACTCGTTGCGCACCGCCGGCAGGATCAGGGTGGTGCGGTCCACCAGGCGGGGATGTTGCACCCGCACCTCTTTCAGGATTTCGGAAAAATGCCCGTCGCCGGCGGTCGGCAGCGCCGAGCCGTCGTAGCGCAGCCCCAGCGCGCGTTTGACCGAACTGCGCTCGGGGTCGATCTGCCAGACGCTTACGCTCTCCAACCCGTCGAAAGTGGAAAGCAGTCCATCCGCCAGGCGCGCGTTGATCTCGTCCGGGTCCAAAATTTCGGTCAGGTTGCGGCCCACCGCCTCCACCGCCTCCACCTGGCGCGCATATTCGCGCATCTGCTCGAACAGGCTGGCGCGGTGCAACGTGCTGGCGGCCTGATCGGAAATTGCCTCCAACAGCAGCTCATCCGAATGGTTGAACGCCCTGGCACGCCCCACCACCAGCACGCCAATCAGTCGATCCTGGTTAAGGATGCGCACCGCGCCAATTTCGCGCAGTTCGAAGGGCAGGGTGAAACCCGGTAAATTCTTAAGAAAGAAACGCGCCACGCCGG
Source organism: uncultured Longilinea sp. (assembly GCA_937863945.1). Lineage (GTDB taxonomy): Bacteria > Chloroflexota > Anaerolineae > Anaerolineales > Anaerolineaceae > Longilinea. The sequence goes on along the minus strand of CALMIB010000319.1, from coordinate 4,118 downwards.
TGGTAATCACCGCGCGCTTGGAGAAATAATCCTGCATCAGGCCGCTCACGCGGGTCAGATCCAGCCCGTTGATGGTTTCCCATTCGCCGGCCGCCTGGTAAAGCTGGAAGCGCTCCTGGCGCTCCTCGCGCAAGATCAGCACGGCTCCATCAGCCTGGAACATTTCCAACACCTGGCGCAGCAAAATTGGCACGCTCTCCTGCACTGAAAGCGTTGTTCGCAACGCGTTGCTGATCTGGTTCATCCCGGTCGCCACGCGCTCGTGTTCCAGGCGCGTCGAAATGTCGCGCAGCAGAAACGTGTAAATGCGGCGGCCGTTTTCGTTGGTAGCCTCGACGTTCACCTCCACCGGCAGGCGCGGGCTGTTGTTCCGCCACAGGTTGCCTTCAAACACCGCGCCCTCTTTGTCGATGAGCTGCCAGACTTCCGGCAAGGTCAAATCCCAGGGCACATCCCCCAGGTCGGGGATGCGCCGGCGCGCCATCTCGTCGCGGGTCAGGCCGCAGGTATCCAGGACGGCCTGGTTGGCTTCGATGATTTGCAAATCGGGGTAGCTGGCAAACAGCACCATCTCGCGCGAGTTCTTATCCAGCAGGCGGAAGTACTCGGCGCGGGTCTCTTCGCGCTGGCGGGCCTGCGAGAGCCGCAGGATGAGGAAAATGAGCAACGCTGCGCAGATCACCCCAAAAATGACAAAGATGCCCAGCAGGATGTAAGTGGTCGATTGCCCGCTGGCGTAAATGCTGCGCGGCAGGCGAAAACCGATCACGAAACTGTCGCCGCCCTGCAGTTCGTGAATCCGCACGCCGCCGGCGATCTGATCTTCGGAGATTTGCGTCACCGCGATGAAGGTGTTCGGGTCGGCACGCACCGCCGCTGCCTCGGGCGAGGCGTAAGGCGCAAGGAAAAGGTCGATGCGCAGGTCGTCCGAAATTTCAGCCAGGTAAGCGTCGTCCAGGATGCGCCCCATGATCAACGTGCCGCGCCGGGGACCGTTCAGGTCCGAAGGCAGCATCGCGGAGGTGGCAAAAGCGGTCGGCCCTTCATGCAGGATGACAAAGCCTCTGCGCGACAGGTTCACATCGTCAGTGAGCAGCGAATCCTGGTAGGCGCGAATGTGCAGCAGGGTTTCAGCGGGGATCTCGGTCAGGGTATCCTGGCCGGTGGGATGGAACAGATTCGCGAGGATGTTGCCGTCGGTATCAACCAGCAAAACAAAGTTGACCTGCAAATTGTCCAGGCTCTCGGGCAGGAAATTATTCTCGATGAAAGCCGGGTCCTGGGTTTGCATGTACTCGTACGCGTCATCCCAGAAGGCATAATCCTCGACCAGTTTCATCAGGTCGTCCAACTGAGCATAAATGGCCCGCTCGACGCGCTGGGCATCCTTCTCGATGGTTTGCCGTTCCAGGTTGGCAAAATTATCCACCAGGCGGTAGGAGGTCAGGCCGACGGAGACCATGACAACCGTCAGCACCAAAAAGACCGCCAGCATCGCCTTTTGTTCGCCAGTAATTTTCATCGTGTTTTGGCGGGCTGCCCTACCCCATCCCGGAGATCAATAAAGCAACTTTGCCGTCAGGGCGATTCCCGCCGGCTGGCTGCATTCTGCACCCTGTTCGCAATCATCGCAGGCTCATGGAAATTTTATCGCGAATTAACCTGCGTGGATAACCTGATTCTAAGGGATAAAACCTGACAATCAGCTTACAATCACCTGATAGTTTAGCCGCTGCGCTGCTTTTTTCTAAATTCCGACTTTTTATGGTATAAAAGTTATATTTTAATCAACCAACCGGACATTTTTCCAGGATGCGGAATGGAAGATCATTCCTTCGAGGACCTCATCGAAAACCTGTTTGACGGCGTATATTACGTCGACTGCAAGCGCACCATCACCTACTGGAACGCTGCCGCCGAGCGCATTACCGGCTACGAGCGTGCCGAGGTGCTGGGCAAGCCCTGCGCCGCCAACATCCTGCGCCACATCGACGAAGCCGGCACCGAGCTGTGCCAGAACGGCTGCCCGCTGGCCGCCACGCTGCAGGACGGCCAAAGCCGCGAGATCAATGTCTATTTGCACCACAACCAGGGCTACCGCCTGCCGGTCGCGGTGCGCGTATCGCCGGTGCGCGATGAATCCGGCGCCATCGTCGGCGCGGCCGAGGTTTTCACGGAAAATGTCGAGCTGCGCCAGGTGCTCAATGACCTGGAAGCGCTGCGCCAGAAGGCCAGCCACGACGAATTGACCGGCGCGGGCAACCGCCGCGCCGCCGAAATTGCCCTCAAAACCCGATTCTTCGAGCTGCACCAGTTTGGCACGCCCTTCGGCCTGGTCTTTCTCGATATCGACTATTTCAAGCAAATCAATGATGCCCACGGCCACGGCGTGGGCGACCAGGTGCTGCGCCTGGCAGCCAATACGCTGGCAGCCGCGCTGCGCCGCGGCGACCTGCTGGTGCGCTGGGGCGGCGAGGAATTCCTGGTGCTGCTGGCGGATGCTGACGCGGCAGTGCTGGCGCGCATCACCGAGCGCCTGCGCGTGCTGGTCGAACGCAGTTTTTTAATGCTGGACGGCCATCGACTCAACTTCACCGCCTCGCTGGGCGCCACGCTGGCCCAACCCGATGACACGCCCGAAGCGCTCATCGCCCGCGCCGACGCGCTGATGTACCAGTCGAAACAGGCTGGTCGCAATTGCGTGACGATTGGGTAACAGTTGGCAAGCTTTTAGCTTTTTGTTTTTAGCTTTTAGCTTTGGCTAATCGCCAACCGCTATAATAGACTCATGCCCACGCTTCGTTCGGCCATCGACACCTTCAAGCGCAATGTGCAGTTCCGCAACGACAACACCCGGCGGCTGTACCACCGCGGCATGGATGCCTTCGGCGAATACATCGCCGCGGTCGGCTCACTCGACGACCCGATCCAATCGCTGCGCAAGGATACCGCCGCCGGCTTCACCGGCTGGATGGCGCAGGAGAAGGGCTACGCCGCGCCCACCCAGCGGCTGTACGCCGCCGTGCTGCGCGCCGCGCTGCGCTACTGGCGTGCCAACTTCGACGGCTGGGTGAGCTTCACCCGCGAGGAGGAGCAGGAAGCCGCGCGCACCTCGCTGATCGGCGAGCTGGACGATTCCGATCCGCGCCACGCCCGCCTGCCCGAGGATTTTGGCAACCGCATGCTGGCCGCCGCGCTGGCGCTGCCGGTGCCCGCCGATCCCCTGCCCCGCCTGGACGTGCTGCGTACCCGCGCGCTGGTGGGCGTGCTGCGCGCCACTGCCCTGCGCGTGGGCGATGCGCTGCGCCTGACCCGCGCCGACCTGGCCGACGCGCTGGCGCAGAACGGCCGCCTGGAAATCAAGATGGAAAAGACCGGCCTGACCGCGCACGTGCGCCTGGGCGAGCAGGCCGCGCAACTGGTGCAAACCTACCTGGCCGCGCGCGACGACAATTCGCCCTGGCTGTTCATCCAGCACGGCAAATCCCGCCGGCGCGCCAAAAACAGCCCGGCCTTCTTCCGCGCGGCGCGCAAGGGTTACGGCGCGCGCCTCTCGACCACCTCGGCCTGGCGCATCGTGCAGGCGCTGGCCGCCTCGGCCGGGCTCAACCGCGGCGAGCAGTTCACCTCGCCGCACGCCTTCCGCCACTGGCACGCCCAGCGCCTGATCGACCAGGGCGTGGCCCTGGAGAATGTCCAGGCCGTGCTGGGGCATTCCACCCCGGCCACCACCCGCGCCGTCTATGCCCCCGACCCTGACCGCCGCGCCATCGACGAAGCCGAGCGAAAGTTGCAGGAATAGCGGTTAGCTGCCTGCCCTGCGTGTTCCTCGTAGGAACGACGTCAGTCGCTTCTTCAGGCGCAATTCGCAACGGTCCACCGCCCGCATCTTTCACCCTCGCGCCCTTCGCGGTGGAAAACCAGCGCGGTCAGGAGACCGCGCAAAATCGAGCCGAACAATCGTAGTAACGACGTCAGTCGTTTCTTCGGGCGCAATTCGCAACGGTCCACCGCCCGCGTCTTTCACCCTCGCACGCTTCGCGCCTTCGCGGTGGGAAACACTGCGCGGTCAGGAGACCGCGCAAAATCGAGCCGAACAATCGTAGTAACGACGTCAG
>CALMIB010000318.1 GCA_937863945.1 uncultured Longilinea sp. | reverse complement strand
TGTTGATGATGGTGCGCATGCGCTCGGTGGCCGCTTCGGGGGCCAGGGTAAAGCCGCCCTGTCGCGAGCCCTTGAGTTTTTCCATCAAATCCACCGAGAAGGATTCGATTCGCAGCGAGGGCAGCGAAACGACCAGGTTTTTTCCGGCGAAACGAGTGGTGACCGCGTCCACCAGGTCGGTGATGCGGGTGTAGTCTGATGAGGAGAGCGAGAGCAGAGCAATTTCCTCAAAACCGGTCGAATCCAGGGCAGTTTGCAGGGTTTCGACGATCTCTTCGATCGAGCGTTCCCGCACAGGCCGGTTGATCATGCCGGCATGGCAAAAGCGGCAGCCGCGCGTGCAACCGCGCATGATTTCTACCGAAATGCGGTTGTGGACAACCTCAATGTTCGGGACCAGGAAATGCGAAGGCGCAGGTGGGAGCCTGGCCAGCATGCGTTTGGTGATGTTGACCGGGACAGCCGGGTCGAGCGTTTCCATCCTCTCCAGGGTTCCATCCGCTTGAAAAACCGGCCGATAAAACATTGGAACGTAAACGCCCGGAATGGCAGCCAGCGCCAGCAACAATGCCCGGCGGTCCTGCCCGGTTCGTTTCCAGGCCTGATAAGTGTTGACAATTTCCTCGATGACCTCTTCGCCCTCGCCAATTACAAACGCATCGATAAAATCGGCCATCGGTTCGGGGTTGTAGCAGGCGTGTCCGCCGGCGATCACCAGCGGGTGATGGGCGGCGCGTTGGCTTGATTTCAGCGGGATGCCGGCCAGATCGAGCAGGTTGAGCGCGTTGGTGAACAACGTCTCATACGGCAGCGTGAAAGCCAGTATGTCGAAGTCGAGGATCGGACGCTGGCTTTCCAGGGAGAACAGCGGGATTTGCTCCGCGCGCATGTGCGCTTCCATATCAATCCAGGGGCAATAGACCCGTTCCGCCAACACATCCGGGCGGGCGTTCAATTGCTCGTAGAAAATCGCCAGGCCCAGGTTGGGCAGCCCGATGTCATAGATGTCCGGAAATGCCAGGGCTACGCGGGTCGCCACGGCCTGCCAGTCCTTGGAAATTTGATTGTATTCTCCGCCGACATAGCGCCCCGGCTTTTGGACCTGAGGCAGGATCCGTTCCAGCCGGAGAGCAATCTCATGTGAATTAAGCAATACGAACTCCTTACCAATATTTTAATCGGATTGATTTTACCGTAAATTAACCGTTCTGGCAGACCGGAAGGCTAGAACGTGCCTTTGTACATGCCGCCATCGACGCTCAACATGACACCCGTCATGTAGGAAGCGGCAGGAGAAAGCAGGAACGCGCCGACGTTGGCGAACTCTTCTGGGGTTGCCATGCGGCCAAGCGGGCTCTCTTTAGCCTGTCTTTGTTTTTCTTCTTCGATGCTTAACCCACTGGTTTTTGAACGGTGTTCCATCAGGTGGATAATGCGGTCGGTTTCCGTCCAACCAGGGAGGATCGAATTGAAGCGGATTCCCTGGTGGCCCAGTTCCAATGCCAATGATTTGGTCAACCCGATGGTCGCCAGTCGAACGCTGTTGGAAAGCACCAGGTTGGCAATTGGTTGTTTGACCGAAAGCGAGGTGACCGTGAGAACGGAAGCAGCCGGCGAGCGGCGTAAATGCGGCAACGCAGCCCGGATCAAGCGGACCTGGCTGAGGAAGGATAGGTTCACGGCGCTTTCCCAGTCTTCATCGCTGAAGGTTTCAAAGGGACCGGACGGAGGACCGCCGGCATTGGCGACCAACAGGTCGATACCACCAAAAGCATTGACCACTTCGGTCACCAAAGAATCGGCCGCGGCCGGTTCGGTGACATCCGCTGCCAGGGCGATGACCTCCTGGCCGGTTTCCGAGTGGATCGCGCGAGCAGCTTTTTGAAGTTTTTCCAGGTTGCGGCTATTGATGGCCACCCGAGCGCCTTCGCGAGATAGCGCTAAAGCCAGCGCATATCCCAGACCCTGGCTGGCGCCGGTTACGAGAGCAATTTTTCCATCGAGGTGCAGGTCCATTGATTCCTCCTTAAACACGTTCAATCCGGTGTTGTTGAATGATCAGATCAGGGAAGTGGATCTCCACGCTTTGGATCGCCTGTTGCAGAACGCGCTGGTTGTGTTGACCGTCGTTGGAAACGATCACACAGGCAATTACCGTCTGGTTCCAGATATCCTGGTGGTCCACTTCGGCTGCGGACAGTTTGAATTCATGGTGCAGGTGTGCCAGAAAAGGCTTCAGATGGCCGCGCTTCTCTTTCAAAGAGGAACAGCCTGGAATTTCAATGACCAGCGTGAGCAAGTCTATCACCATGGACTGTATTTAATGTACTTGAATCCAGGGGCAACGTCAATCCGGAAAGACCCTGGGCTTCGGTCGCAAGGCGAGCAGCGGCGAACACTTGCGGAATGGATGACGGTTTAGTACAATCCTTCATTAATTATTTTACAGGAATTATTTTACAGGATTCTACATGGCCGACCTGGACACTGATTACCAAAAAACCCTTGATTATCTTTACAGCTTTGTGGATTACAGCCTGACCCGTAATTTGCGCAATCTGCCCGAAAAATTCAATCTTGAACGCATGCGCGCATTGATGCAGCGGTTGGGAAATCCGCAGGATCAATATCCGGTGATCCATGTGGCCGGAACCAAAGGCAAGGGTTCCACCTCTGCGTTGATCGCCAGCGCGCTGCAGGCGGCCGGGTACCGGGTGGGTTTTTATACCTCGCCGCACCTGATTGATTTTACAGAGCGCATCCAGGTCAACCGGAGGGAAATCGCGAAGGAATCGCTCGTTGAGATTGTGGAACAACTCAAACAACACATCGCCGCCATTCCTGAATTGACCACATTTGAGTTGACCACGGCCATCGCCTTCGAATACTTCGCCATGCAACAGGTGGATTTAGCAGTGATGGAGGTGGGCCTGGGTGGTCGGCTGGATGCGACCAATATCGTCACGCCGCTGGTATCGGTGATCACCTCGATTTCGTATGATCACACCGCGGTCCTGGGAAACACCCTGGCGGCAATTGCCGGTGAGAAGGGCGGCATCATCAAACCCGGCCGACCGGTGGTGATTGCCCCGCAAACGGATGAGGCCCGGCAGACGTTGATTCACATCGCGCAAGAGCGCAACTCACCGCTTACTCGGGTTGGCATGGATGTTACCTATTCCGCCGGAGAGCATCACCTGCATGGCCAGACCTTTTGGGTTTCCGCTGATCTGAACGATTCGGGTGACCTGGAGCTGAAAATTCCTCTGCTGGGGCTGCACCAGGTGGAAAATGCCGCCACCGCCTACGCGGCGCTGCTGGCCGCGCGGCGTGAAGGGTACTCGATTGCTGACGAAGCCATCCAACAGGGATTTGCCTCGGTGGAATGGATAGGAAGGTTTGAGATTCTCCAGGAAGTTCCACCGGTCATCCTGGACTCGGCGCATAACCGCGATTCAGCCAAACGGCTGATGGAAACCCTGCGCACCTACTTCCCGGGCCGCAGGATGGTCCTCTTGATGGGCGTATCGGAAGACAAGGATATCAACGGCATGCTGGATGAACTGCTGCCGGACGCGGATTTGCTGATTGCCACCCAATCCATTCACCCGAGAGCGCTGGAAGCTGGTAAACTGGTAGAAATGGCAATGTCTTACGGGGTTCCCGCCCGGGCAATCGTGCCGCTGGAGGAAGCGTTTCGGGCAGGCCTGGAACAAGCACAGCCAGATGGCGTGGTGCTGGTGACGGGCAGCCTGTTCGTGGTAGCCGCGGCCAAATTGGCCTGGCAGGAATTGCAGGAGAAATCCTGAGAATCTTCATCCGTTAAGCTTCTTTCATCGGAGAGGGATATGAAAGATACAAAACAGAACAAAGATTGGAATTCGATGAAAGCAGACAACTGGGCTCGATCCGCCGACGGTGAGGAGTTTTCTTCAGCGCTGCACCAGCGGACGGAAGAATTGTATCAAGTTCCGGATGCGATACCGGATGAAAATGGGGTCGTCGAACTTTCGGCGATCGTGCTGCGGGATATCGTCATCTTTCCACACATGGTCTCGCCGATTTTTGTGGTTCCTGGATCGAATTTGCTGGCGATCCAGGAGGCGCAATTCAACTTCGAAACCATGGTCGCGCTGGTTCAGCGTGATCCAGAGGTGGATGAGCCCGAACCCGATGATTTGCTTCCCATCGGCGTTGAAATCGCGGTTGGCCGGTTGTTGAACATGCCGGACGGGAACAACTCGGCTTTGATCCAGGGGCGTCGGCGTGTGGAGGTGCTTGAATTCACCCAGACCGATCCCTTTTACCGCGTGCGCGTCCGCATCATCGAAGAATCGACCACCGTCAATCGGCAGATCGAAGCGCTCATGCGCACAGCGCGCGATTTATTCGAACGGTGCGTGCAACTGGACCGCAGCCTGCCGGATGAGGCTCACCTGTACTCTCTGAATATCCAGGAGCCAGGGTGGTTGGCGGACATGGTTGACACCGCTCTGTCGCTGCCTTTCAAAGAGCGTCAGAATTTGCTGATGACGTTGGACCCGGTGGAACGCCTGAAGCGGACCAACTGGCTGCTGGCACAGGAATTGGACGTCCTCCAGTTGGAGGACGAAATTCAAACCCGCGTGCAGAGCGAAGTGGACCATACGCAGCGTGAGTTTTACCTGCGCGAACAAATGAAAGCCATCCAGACCGAGCTGGGTGAAGCAGACATTTGGACGAGAGAGTTGAGCGACCTGCGCACGAAGATCCAGGAGACCCAACTGCCGGACGAGGTGCGGGCGCAGGCCTTGAAGGAAGTCGAACGGCTGATGCAGATGCCGGCCATGGCGCCAGAAGTGGGCATGATTCGCACCTACCTGGATTGGATCCTGGATCTGCCCTGGACATTTGAGACTGAAGATAACCTGGATGTGCTCAATGCGGCCAAAGTGTTGGAACAATATCATTACGGCTTAAGCAAGGCCAAAGACCGCATCCTGGAATACATTGCGGTGCGCAGCCTGAAGCCAAAGCGCCTGCGCCAGCCCATCCTCTGCTTTGTCGGCCCACCCGGAACGGGTAAGACCTCGCTGGGACGATCGATCGCCGAGGCCCTGGGACGCAAGTTCGTGCGCCTTTCGTTGGGCGGTGTGCGTGACGAGGCTGAAATTCGCGGGCACCGGCGCACTTACATCGGTGCGCTACCTGGCCGGATTTTGCAAACAATGAAACGGGCTGGCTCGTTGAATCCGTTGTTTATGCTGGATGAAGTGGACAAGCTTGGCGCTGATTTCCGGGGCGACCCGGCGGCGGCTTTGCTGGAAGTGTTGGACC
>CALMIB010000317.1 GCA_937863945.1 uncultured Longilinea sp. | reverse complement strand
TCCTGTGTGCGTTTGACCAGCTTCTTGATGTTGCTGAAACCATCGAGAAGTGAATATTCGGTGTGGACGTGGAGATGAACAAATGACATGACTTGTGCCCGGTGATGCCACATTATAGCACGTGAGTTCGGTCTGGCTCGATGAGAACTCTTAAAAGTTCACGGCGCTCTGGACCTTTTAAGGACCGGCGCCGGTGGAAGGCTTTGAGATGGAAGCCCGACTCAGGCGGTCAGGCGCATGGATGCTTTGAGCGGGCTACCACCACAGGCGAAACCAGGTGGCTGCTGCGGCAGTTTCACCCTTGTAATTGATGGTGACGTTAATGCGGACAATCTGATTGGCTTTGAAATTGCCGGTGTTGATGCTCAACTGGCTGATGCCGTTTGCGTCCGTGTCGGAAGGGCGGTGGATATCCGTCGTGCCGTCCGGCCAGAGCACTTCCACCTTGACCAGGGCTCCGGCAAGCGGCGTGAGGGATGGATCCATCACGATGACAGAAATGGTTTGCTGGCTGTCGGCCGGCAGGATTGGCCGGGCAACAAAGGCGTAGGCGCGCGGTTGAACCAGCCGCCCCGGGATATTGTCCGATGCCTGCGGCCGGATGCGGGTGGGGTCGCCCAGAGTGCGATCGTAATGAATGCGGCCCAGGTCGGTCAGGGCAACGCGCTGGCCGGAAGGTTCTTCCGGGCGCCATTCGAGGCGGGCATTTTCAAAATTCTGAATAATGCGACCTTCATAGACCTGGGCAGCCGAGATCGGCGCGCCAAGGTAGCGCATGCCGTTGTTGGTTTCGTAGAATTGCAGGAAGGCGTAGCAGACCGGAAAGCCGTTGATTTCATTGCAGGCCGGACTGTTGGCGGGGATATCCAGCAGCGGCGCCTGCTCATCCAGCAAATCTTCCCCCAGCGGGGCGAGCTGAACGATTTCGCCGGAGCCGCCCTGGATGAGGTCCAGGCGCACCTTTTGGAAGTACTGCACGCGCACGTGTGTGATGGGGTGCTCGAACTCGTCGGTGATGGGATAGCCGAAGAGCAGCAGCGGATCGTCGGCGCTTAAAAAGAATTCCAGGAATGGGCCGCGGACGGTGTGGCCGGTTTCCTGGAAGTAGAGTTCATTTTCAGATTGAGCATAACCCTGGCCGCCAAAGCCGGCCAGGATCGCCAGGGAGAGTAATAATGAAAATAGAATTCTTGTCCCCTTCATAATAATATTATACGCAATATTTTCTTTAAGACAATAGCAATTCTTGATATTTTGATAAATTGATGATTATTTTAGTGAAAATGTGGCGTCAAATGTCATGCGACCGCCATATATAGGCGAATGTGGCGATATTACAAAAAGAACGCCATAAATAGGTGGCACGGCAAACGTTAAGGAGTCTAATCTTGTGTTCTAGATTCGCAAACGCCGGCTTTTCCGGCAAGTGGCGTCATTTTTCCGATGACGAAGTGACGAATTACGTAATCGGAAGGACCCTGAATGCGCGGTATAATGAAAATGATCACAACCCTGAATGGAGAACAAGATGGCCGAGCGGAAAATTCGCGTATTGGTTGCCAAACCCGGACTCGACGGACATGATCGCGGCGCCAAAGTGGTGGCGCGCGCATTGCGGGATGCAGGCATGGAAGTGATTTATACCGGCCTGCGCCAGACACCTGAAATGATCGCCGAAGCCGCGCTGCAAGAAGATGTGGATGCGGTTGGGCTTTCCATTCTTTCGGGCGCGCACATGGCCCTGGTGCCGCGGGTGTTGGAACTGATACGCGCCAACGGTCAGGGCGGCGTGCATGTGTTTGTGGGGGGCATTATTCCAGAAGCGGATGCGCAAGCCTTATTGGATCAGGGCATCCTGGCGGTCTATGGCCCGGGAACCCCGAGCAGTAAGTATGTGAATGAAATTCGCGCTGCTGTGCTGGGCGAGGTTGTAGCCTGAGCGGGCGGTTTGAATGGATTTGGTAGCGGGCGTTCTGGCGGGTGAGCGGCTGGCATTGGCGCGGCTGATTACCCAGGTCGAAAATGATATGCCTGAAGGGCGCGAAGCGCTCAACCGGCTGTTTTCGCATACCGGCAAGGCGCACCTGATCGGCGTGACCGGTTCGCCCGGGACGGGCAAGTCGTCGCTGGTCAACCTGATCGCCAAGGCCTACCGCACGCCGGCGGATGGCAGGCCGCCCTGCAAGGTGGCGGTGGTGGCGGTTGATCCGTCCAGCCCGTTCACCGGCGGCGCGCTGCTGGGTGACCGCGTGCGCATGCGCGACCTGGCCGGCGACCCGGGCGTGTTTGTGCGCTCGATGGCATCACGCGGCGCGCTGGGCGGGCTTTCGCACAGCACGGCGGCCGTGGTGCAGGTGCTGGATGCGGCCGGGTTTGACAAGATCCTGATCGAAACGGTTGGCGCGGGCCAATCGGAAGTGGATATTGCCCGGCTGGCGCACACCACCCTGGTGGTCGAAGCGCCCGGACTGGGCGACGATATTCAGGCAATCAAAGCCGGCATCCTGGAAATTGCGGACATCCTGGTGATCAACAAGGCCGATCGGCCGGGGGTTGAAAACACCGAACGGGCGCTGCGTTCGAACCTGGAACTGGCTCACCCGGAGCGCATGCACATTGGAAGCTGCGGGCGGGGCGGCAAGGCCAACCAGCCCAAGGCTGGCATGCCGGAAGCCTTGGACGGGCAGGTTTGGGTTCCGCCGGTGCTGCGCACCATCGCGACGCAGGCAAGCGGGGTGGCTGAATTGATGGCCGCGATTGAATGCCACCTCGCGTACTTGAAGGCGACCGGCGAGTGGCAGACACGCGAACACGAACGCCTGCAAACCGAGCTCACCCAGCTCCTGCAGGCTGTGCTGGTGGCACGCTGGCGCGAGGGCGTGAGCGACGCTGAATTGCGCGATGTGGTTACCCGCCTGCAAGAGCGCGAGCTGTCGCCCCTGAAGGCGGTCGAGCAGTTATTGGACCTCGACGCAGTTCCGGAAAGTTATTAATACACCCCGCCAAAGGGTGAGCATTTTGGAGGAGAGGCAGGATTTAGACTTATGGAAAGAACCTTTATCGCGGACCTTCGTCAGCACATTGGCGAGGAAGTGAAGATTCAGGGCTGGCTGCAAGTGCTGCGCGACC
>CALMIB010000316.1 GCA_937863945.1 uncultured Longilinea sp. | reverse complement strand
CAATCAGGACGAATGCAATGGATAACGGCCACTCTGGCGGCCATCAACCCCACTTGCCGCACCAGGCGGGCTGCATATTGTTTCCGTGACAAATGTCACTATTTGGATCACTCTGATGTGATTAAAATAAAATTAATTCTTGTTGCAAATCGTTTGCATTAACGTTTCCAGCCCGGCATAAGGATGTTCGATGACATTTCCTCTCCTCACCGACCAGGTGACCCAAACGCTGCGCGCCCAGGGCGGCCGCATGACCGCCCAGCGCCGCCTGATCCTCGACGTGCTGCAGGCCAGCGATTCGCATCCCACCGCCGAGGAGTTGTACGCGCTGGCCCGCCAGAGCGACCCCAGCCTGAACCTGTCCACGGTGTACCGCACGCTGAACTGGCTGGAGGAGCGCGGTTTTGTCAGCCCGCGCCGCTTTGACGACAACCACGCCCACAAGCATTTTGATCCCGTCCAGCCGGACGGCGGGCACGTTCACCATTTTCACTGCCGCAAATGCGACCGGGTGATCGAATTCTCCGCGCCGCAGGTCGAGTTGCTCCTGGAGCAAATCCGCGGTGAGATCGCGCGCCAGCACGGCCTGCGGGTGGACGATGCCGCGCTGGTGCTTTCGGGCCTGTGCATGGATTGCGTGGCCAAATCCTGATTTTCATTACCGTTACTTGTAAGGATGCATTCAATGGCACTCAATGCGATGAAACACTCACTGGCGGAACTGAAGCCGGGCGAACACGCCGCCCTGATTGAAATCCACGCCGGGAAAGGTGCCCTGGGGCGGATGTCCTCGCTGGGCTTCACCCCGGGCGTGGACGTGGAAATGATTCAAAACTATGGGCACGGGCCGTTGATCGTCTCCGTGCGCGGGACGCGCATTGCCCTGGGGCGGCACGAAGCGGAAAAACTGCTGGTTCAAAGGGCAGCAGCGTGACCACCTGGCATAGCCCCACCCAGGAAAAGATTGAGATCAGGACGGCTGAATCAGCCGTCCGTACCATCGCGCTGGCCGGGCAGCCCAATATGGGCAAATCGACGCTGTTCAACCTGCTCACCGGGCTTAACCAGCACGTGGGCAACTGGCCCGGCAAGACGGTGGAACAGCGCCAGGGGAGCTTCCGGTTCGAGGAGCATGCCTATCAACTGGTGGACCTGCCCGGCACCTACAGCCTGACCGCCAATTCTCCCGAAGAGGTGATCGCCAGGGAATATATCCTGCGCGAAAAGCCTGACCTGGTGGTGGCGGTGGTCAGCGCCGCCAACCTGGAACGCAGCCTTTACCTGGTGTCGGAGCTGATCTGCCTGCCGGTGCCGCTGGTGGTGGCCCTGAACATGATCGACGTGGCCGAGCAGGAGGGCGTCCAGGTGGACGCCGCCGTGCTGCAAGCGGCGCTGGGTGTGCCGGTGGTTCCGGTGGTCGCCACGAAAGCCAAGGGCGTCAAGGATTTATTGAACGAAGTTGAGTTGGTGTTCCAGGGCAGGCGGATTCTGATGCCGCGCCTGCCGGAGGTGACCGATGAACACCGCCTGGTCATCGATCAAGTCAGCGACTTGATCCGGCCGTATGTTCCCGGCATTTACCCGGTGGATTGGGCCGCAACCAAGCTGCTGGAAGGCGATGTGGAAATGACCGCCCGGATGAAGGCGCTGCTGCCGGCTACCCGCTGGATGGACGCGCATGCCATCCTGCTGCAGCACGAAGACGCGATACTGTCAATTGCCTCCGGGCGCTACGCCTGGGTGGAGCGGGTCATCCGCGCGGCGGTCAAACGCCCGCGCCTGGGCCAGGTCAGCCTGACCGACCGGCTGGACCGCTGGGCCACACACCCGGTGATCGGGCTGTTTGTCCTGGCGGGCATCCTGGGCCTGGTGTTCTGGTTGACCTTCGCTCTGGGTTCACCTCTGCAGGAGTGGCTGGATACCGCCGTGGTGGCGCCGGTTGCCGGCCTGGTGTCGGGCTGGCTGGCCGCGGCGCCCGCCTGGCTGCACGGCCTGGTGGTGGATGGCGTCATCGGCGGGGTGGGCTCGGTGCTCACCTTCCTGCCGGTCATGGTCATCTTCTTCGCCTCGTTCGGGCTGCTGGAGGACGTGGGGTACATGGCGCGCGCCGCCTACGTGATGGACAACTTCATGCACCTGATGGGACTGCACGGCAAGAGCTTTTTGCCGCTCTTTTTGGGGTTTGGCTGCAACGTTCCGGCCATCACCGGCACGCGCGTGATCGACGCGCCGGCCGCGCGCCTGCTGACCATCCTGGTGGCTCCGCTGGTGCCGTGCACGGCGCGCCTGGCCGTGCTGGCGTTTCTGGCGCCGGCGTTTTTTGGCGGCGCGGCCACGCTGGTCTCCTGGGGCCTGATCCTGCTGTCACTCACCGTACTGGTGTTGTCCGGCATCCTGTTGAACCGCCTGCTGTTCAAAGGCGAGCGGACGGCTTTTGTGATGGAAATGCCGCTGTATCACCTGCCCAACCCGCGCACCATCGGCCTGCTGGTGTGGCAGCGCGCGCTTTCATTCATCAAGAAGGCCGGCACGGTCATCCTGGTGATGTCGGCCGCCATCTGGGCGCTTTCGTACTTCCCCGGCGGGACCCTGGAAACCAGCTTTCTGGCGAAAATTGGCGGCCTGCTGGCGCCGGTGGGCGGCTGGATGGGCATGGATTGGCGCCTGACGGTGGCGCTGCTGACCAGTTTCCTGGCCAAAGAAAATTCAGTGGCCACACTGGGCGTGATGTTTGGCAGCAGCCAGGGCAGCGGCCTGGCCCAAACCCTGGCGGCAACCTATTCGCCCGCGTCCGGGTTGGCTTTCCTGGTGGTGTCGCTGCTGTTCATCCCCTGCGCGGCCACCGTGGCGGTCATCCGGCAGGAAACCGGCTCGTGGCGCTGGACGCTGTTCAATATCGCCTTTATGCTGGTGCTCTCGGTCGGGGCCGGGGTCGCCGTCTATCAGTTGGCCGTCGCGGTGGGGGTCTAGGATGCTGACGCAATTATTGGATGAAATTCGTGCCAACGGCACGGCGCGCACCGATCTGCTGGCGCGGCGCATGGGCACCAGCGAGGAAATGGTCAAGGCGATGATCGATGATCTCAAGCGCCGCGGGCTGCTGACGGAAGTGAATACCGGCTGCGGCGATTCCTGCCAGGGCTGCCAGCTTGCCAACAGTTGCCTGCCGAAGCAAAAGGGCAGCCGGATCTGGCAATTGGCACAAAAATATCGATAGAATAACCACGGAGACACGGAGAAGAAGATTTGAGGCGTTCGGTTTTAAATTGATGGTGCTGGTCTCAGACCAGCACCTTTGTTTTATGGCATCCATGGATAAAGGATCTGCCTGCTCTATTCAGGACAATCGATCGGCCCTCTTCGATTTAATTCTCTTCTCTTTTATACCTTTTCTCCGTGGTCTCTATGGTTACCCTTCTCCCCAGCGTTCGCGGTACCAGGCCACGGCCTCGGCCAGCGCCTGGCGCACGGGCGTGTAGCTGAACCCCAACTCGCGGGCGGCGCGGCTGCCGTCGAAATCGAAGCCGTGATACAGCGTCCAGGCGGCATCGACCGAGAGCCCCCAGGGCGGCGGGTTGCCGCTCAGGTTGCTGCGCAGCGTGAAGAAGTAGGCCGCGGCGATGACGAAGAAATCGGGCAGGCGCATCCACGGCACGCGCACGCCGGCTGCTTCGCAGATCTGGCGCACGTATTCCATGCCATTCAGACGCTCGCCGCCGATCAAATAGCGCCTGCCAATCGTTTCAGGGCGTTCGGCGGCGCGCAGCGCGGCTTCGACCACATCCTGCACGGCGGCGTAGGTTTCCACCGAGCGCCGGAAGATGGGCGTGGGCACTTTGCCGCGAATGAGGTCTTGAATGTAGATGCCGGAGGGCTTATCGTCACCCGGGCCGAGCACGATGCCGGGGTAGAGCGTCACCGCCGGCAGGCCGCGCTCGCGCACCATTTGCTGCACCAGCCGGTCGCCCGCGGCTTTTGAGCGGCCGTAGGCGCTGAACTGGCGCGGTCCGGGTTGCGAGTCCTCGTTGAAAGGCCGGCCGGCGGGCTTGCCCAGGACGGCCACGGTGCTGAGGTAAACCACTTTGCCCACGCCGGCTGCCAGCGCGGCTTCCATCACGCAGCGCGTACCTTCCACATTGGTGCGTTGAAATTCCTGCGGGTGCGGGTGCCACATGGTGTACAGGTTGGCCAGGTGAAAAAGCCAGTCACAGCCCTGCATGGCGCGGGTCAGCGCCGCGCGGTCGTGCAATTCGGCGGTGATGATTTCGGCGCCCAGCGCGCGCAGTTCGTCGGTGCGGCTGGTGGGGCGCGCCAGGCAGCGCAGGCTGTGCCCATCGGCGGCCAGCCGGCGCGCCAGGTGTGACCCGATGAATCCGGTTCCCCCGGTGATGAAGACGTTCAAATAAAATCCCTCCCGTGCGGTCTGGTGCTGATTGTACCGCGCGGCAGGGAGTGAAGAGTTGGGAAAAGTGTAAGGTGGGTGAAATAAGTCGCTGAGTGATAAGTTCTATGTTCTGAGGAGGAAAAGGTTTTCCCTAATCCACAGAACTCATCAACTCAGAACACATAACATCCCTTATGGAAACATTTCCTCTTTGCGCTGCGGGGTACGGCGCAGCAGCAGGAGAATGACGGCCAGCAACGGACCCCACGTCAGGAAGATGAAATGTCCAATGGCAGGCAGCAGCACATTCATGCGCAGGCTAAAGCCAGCCATCAGCAGCCAGGCCACGCCCAGAAAGCCATATCCGGTGGCGGCACGCTGCTCGAGTTGTGACTTGCGCCAACGTGGCGATGCCAGTAACAGGATGCCAGGTATCAGGCAGGCGATCAGCAGCAGAAACCAGATGCCGAACCCGCCGTCGACCAGCGGGTTGCCGTCCTGGCGGAGCGTGGCCATGCGCGCGGGAAAATCGACCAAAGCCATCAGGAACAGGGCCGATCCTGCACCTAAAAAAATCAGCAATGCCTTTTTCCACTTTTCCAGTTGCACTTCAAGCGTTTCGATCATGGTTTCTCCTCGTGATTATGCCCGTTATCAAATAAAGTCTGAATGGCCTGCGCCACCGGCGGCGACTGGAACACCAGCAGGTTGCGCCGGGTGAACTGGATGAGCAATTCGCGGCCTGCCGCGGTGAGCGAATACACCCGCCGCGCCGGGCCGATCTCGGAGGGCTGGCGCTCGCTGGAAATCAGCCCCATGCCTTCGAAACGGTTGAGCGCGCGGTACAGGCTGTTATCGTCCGCCGAGATGCTGCCCTGGGACAATTCGCGGATGTGTGCGTTCATCTCGAAGGCATAGGTGGGGCGCTGGTCCAGCAGCAGCAGGATCCAGAAGCTGAGCAACCCCTTCTTGTAGGTGCCTTCCCAGGTTTCCAGCAGGTCATTGATCTCGTTTGGCATATCTATTGAACCTTTTGAGTAATATACTATAAGTATAATAGCTGGATTCAACGAAAAGTCAAGCTTTTTTTGCAAAAATTAATTGTAATCAGATGGGAAATCAGGCGACGCCCGGCAGGCGGGCGCGCAGCGGCGCGAAACTCAGGCGGTGCTGCGGGCAGGGGCCCAGCTCGTCCAGCGCGCGCCGGTGGCGGGCGGTGCCGTAGCCCTTGTGGGCGGCGAAGCCGTAGCCCGGGTATTGCTCGTCCAGGTCGGTCATCCAGGCATCCCGCGCGGTTTTGGCCAGCACCGATGCGGCAGCGATGCTGAGCGAACGCTGGTCGCCGCGCACCAGCGCGGTTTGCGGCAGGGGCAGCGCGGGCAGGCGCACCGCGTCGATGAGCAGGTGCCCGGGCGGCAGCCCAAGCTGTGCAACAGCGCGCTGCATGGCCAGGCGGGTGGCCGGCAGGATGCCCAGCGAGTCGATTTCCTCGCAGGCAGCCCAGCCCACCGCCCAGGCGACGGCGGCGGCACGGATTTTGCCGGCCCACAGGCCGCGCTGGCGGGCGGTCATCAGCTTGGAATCGCGCACGCCGGGCAGAATCTCCAGCAGGGTATCGCCGGAAGGCGGCAGCACCACCGCGGCGGCGGCCACCGGCCCGGCCCAGGCCCCGCGACCGGCTTCGTCCAGCCCGGCCAAAGCATGCAGGCCGGCCTGCCAGAGCGGCGTTTCCAGGCTGAGGTCGGGTTGGATGCGCATGGCGTCAAACGGCGTCAGGCGCGGCGCTCGTACCGCCCGGCCCAGGCATTGAGCCGGATGTTGATCAGATCCAAAAACATGCGCGACGCATCGCGCGTCACGCGAACTTTGCTGTCGGCGTTGAAGTACCAGGGGATGCCCACCTCGGCGATGTGATAGCCGCGCCGGCGGGCGATGAACAGCACCTCCACGTCGAAGGTCCACCCGGAGATGGTTTGCAGCGGGAAGACTTCATCGGCGATGTCGCCGCGGAAGCATTTGAAGCCGCACTGGGTATCCTCCAGGCCGGGCAGCGCCAGCACGCGCACGATGGTGTTGAACACCCGCCCGGTGACGTGGCGGTAGGAGGGTTCGTCGTAGCGCACCGCGCCGGGGGCCTCGCGCGAGCCGATGGCCACCTGCACGTCCGGCAGCGCGGGCGGGATGAAGCGGACCACCTCGGCGATGGGCATGGAAAGATCGGCGTCGGCGAAGAAGCGGTAGCGGCCGCGCGCGGCCAGCATGCCCATTTTGACGGCCAGACCCTTGCCGCGCTCGGCGGAATGCAACACGCGCAGGTTGGGCATGCGCTGCGCATAGGCTTGAGCCAGCGCCAGGGTGCGGTCGCTGCTGCCGTTTTCGACGACGATGATTTCACTGCTGAAATCTTGCCGGCTTAAAAAATCAGCCACCTGCTCCAGGGTATGGGGCAGACGCTGCTCTTCGTTGTGCGCAGGGATGATGATGGAGAGATACGGCAGGGCGTCGGTCACGCGCAACTCGCCGGGTTAGAACGCCGGCACGCCTTCCAGGTGGTCTTTCCCGGCGGGGGCATCGGCGGTGGTCAACACCTCCTGACCGGCCGGTCCGGCCAGGCGCACCTGTTTGCCAACCTCAAAGCTGGCGCCCTGGAAGGGCTTGCGCGCGCCGGTGAAGAACACCTTGCGCGCTTTGAGCATGCGGATCAATCCGTCGCGGGTCATCAGCTTGCAGTCTGAGAAGACGGCCCCGCGCCGTTCGTAGTAGCGCACCGTTTCCACCTGCCCGTCGGCGCTGTAATGGACTGCCTCGATGACTCCATCGATTTTCCTGGGTGTCATGTTGATTGCCTTTGAAATGCCGTGTCAAGAATGTTTACAATCGAGTCGGGGTGGACGGACTTGAACCGTCGACCCCCGCGTCCCAAACGCGGTGCGCTGCCAACTGCGCTACACCCCGGCGCTTCAAAGTATAATCGCTAGCAGGTGAAACCGTCAAGTTTACAAATTTGCCATGCGACCTAACCGATTTTTCTTCCTTGCCCTGATCCTGTTCCTGCTGGCCGGCTGCGCGTCCGGGCAACCGGCCCAATCCGCGCTGCCCGTGCCGGAGCAAACGTTCACGCCCACGGCGACGCAGCCGGCGGCGACCCGCATGCCGACCGAAACGGCGCAACCAACGCTCACGCCCACGCCGGCGGGTTGCCAGGAGAGCGGCGGCCGGGTGGAACGCTTTACGCTGGAATCGGCGGCGGTCGGCCGGCCGCTGGGGGTGCGCGTGTACACGCCGCCGTGCTACGACGCGGCCCGTTCGCCCGGCTACCCGGTGCTTTTCCTGCTGCACGGGCAATCCTTCAGCGACGACCAGTGGGAGCGGTTGGGCGTGCCAGCAACTGCCGATCGGCTGATCGCGGCGGGCGAGGCGCCACCATTCCTGGTGGTGATGCCGCAGGAATATTATTACTTGAAAAACCTGGGCGAATCCACCTACGGCAAAGCGCTGATCGAGGAAGTGCTGCCCTGGGTGGAGGCGAACTATGCCGCCTGCCGCGAGCGGGCCTGCCGCGCCATCGGGGGCCTGTCGCGCGGGGCCAGTTGGGCGGCCTGGCTGGGCTTTGAAAAGTGGGAGCTGTTTGGCGCGATCGGCCTGCACAGCCTGCCCTCAGCCGCTTCGGGCAGCCTGCGCTACGCCTGGCTGCCGCAAATCCCCGAAGACGAGCGCCCGCGCCTGTACCTGGATATCGGCGCGAAGGACGTTTATTATCCGTACGCGCTGGAGTTTGAAAAATTCCTAAATGAAGTCCGCCTGCCGCACACGTGGCAACTCAACCCGGGCGGGCACGATGAGGACTACTGGTCGGCGCACGTGGAAGAATACCTGTGCTGGTACGCGCAGGGCTGGTGATCAGCCGCCCGCCAGGGCGCGGTCGATGAAAGCCTGCCAGGTATCATCCGGCTGCCAGACCGAAAGCATGTCCAGGCGGGCCGCTTCGGGCGCTTCGCCGCGGCGCAGCACACGCCAGAGGAACACGAACGCCGCGGCGCGGTAGTTCAGCACGCAGTGCACCAGCACCGAACGGCCGCGGCCGGCGACACCAGCAGGCGGTGAAAATCGTTGCCTTCTTGAAAATAGCCGTCCCAGAAGGCGGCGTTGCGGTCCCAGATGCCGCTGGCCTTTTGGTTGAGGTCGTCGGGGAACACGGTGAATCCTCCTAACCGCGCGACTGGTTCAGCCAGGGCAGCGCCAGCAGCAGCGAGGCCAGGGTTTTGCTGTCCTGGATGTGGTTCTCGCGCGCCAGTTTGAGGGCTTCGGCGGCGGGGATGGCCTCGATTTCCAGGAACTCGTCTTCGTCCTGCTCCAGCGGATCGGGCAGCAGGCCGGTGGCGAGGAAGACGTACATGTGCTCGTCGCAATAGCCGGGCGCCAGGAAAAAATCGCCCAGCAGTTCGAGCTTGCCGGCCGAAAAGCCGGTTTCTTCGCGGATTTCGCGCGCGGCGCAGTCCAGGGGTTCCTCGCCGGTTTCCATCACCCCGGCGGGCAGCTCCAACAGGTCACCGCCGGCGCCCAGGCGGAACTGGCGCACGAACAGCAGGCGGCCTTTGTCATCCAGCGGCACAACTGTGACGGAGGGGTTATGGCGGACCAGGTCGTAATCGCGCAGCCGGTCGCCGGGCAGGCGCATGCGCACCAATTGGACGCCAAAGGCGCGTCCCTGGTACACCGTATCGCGTTTGAGTTCTTCGAAGATCATGGGGAGTCCTTTCTAAAGAAAGCCAGGAAGAAGAAGTATGCCACAGGGAAGAAAGCCACAGAGGGCACAGAGAAAGAGGAGGAGTCAGAATGAGAAGAACGGGATAAGAAAGCCACAAAGAACACAGAGGGCACAGAGAAAGAGGAGGAGCGAGAGCAACAGCCTGATTTTACCTTTCTTGCACGGATTTCACAGGGGAAAATTGTGCCGGGGTATGGCGTTCCTGCTATTTGGATCTCTCTCTTCCTCTCTCTGCTCTCGGTGATCACTGCGGCTTTCTGCTTAACAATAAAGCGCGGGAGATGGCAACCTCCCGCGCAGGAATGGTCGAAGCAGGCGTTGGGTTAGGGGATTTGCAGCGATTGGCCGGTGGTCAGGGTGTAAGGTTCCTTGAGACCGTTGGCCAGGATGATCATGTTGGGGTCCACGTCGCCAAAGGCGCAGGCGATCGAATAGATGCTGTCGCCGGAGGCAACCGTATAGACCACGGGGTGCGTCTTCAAGGCGCGGTCGCCAAAAGTCCACGATCCGCTCTGCGGGATTTTGAGCGTCATGCCGGGATCGAGGAAGGCGTTGGCGGATAGGCCGTTCAGCGCGGCCAGGTCAGCCGGGTTGACGTTGAAGCGGCGCGCCAGGCAGTACTGCGATTCGCCTTTCTGGACGATGTAGCTGGACGGGCGGCCCGGCGTGGCGGTGGGCACAACCGCCAGCGTGGCGGTGGGCACCACCACGGGTTCGGCGGTGGGCTGGGCAGGCGGCTGGGTGACTGCGCCGGCCGGCTGGCTGCCGGCCTGGGCGGTCTGCGTGCCGCTGACGATTTCAGTCAGCATGGCATTCGGCGAGCTCACCGGGAAGGGCAGGCCGCCGGTGGCGGTGGCATTCACCGTGGGCGGCGGGGTGGAAGCTGGCAAAATGCAGGCGCTCAGGGACACGCTTAACAACACCACAATCGTAAGCAAGGTGAGCATTTTTTTGGGCATTGGGACGATCTCCTTCAGGGAAAAATGGCGGCCTGTCGCTTGCCAGACAGGTTTATTGCGTGTATTTTAATCCTTAACATAGTAGCATAACCGTTGACCCTCGTCAAGCAGGGGTTGGAAACGGTTTTGCGGGTTCAAACCACGGTGCAACTGTTATGCCAGGTCACACTATCCCGGAATGCAGCCCTCCCGGTTTTCCACCTGCCATTTGGCGTTTTTGCGGTGAGCAAAATCATCCGCAAGCGGTGACTTTCAACAATAGATCGGCCGGTTTGTTTTGGTTATCATCTGTATTGGAGACGGAAAAAACAGGACACCTCCTAGATGCTCATCGCTGTCTCCTCCTTTGGCGAAAGTCTCCGCCGGGTTTTCCCTCACCGCCCCCGGCGGAGGCTTGCATTAAAAGCACATCCGAAGGTCCGCCGGGGCCTTCGGATGTGCTTTTTTTATTCCGGCGGCTATTCCTGGATGACCGGAAGAACCACGGTGAAGGTGCTGCCCTCGTCGGGCTGCGATTCCACCCAGATGCGGCCCTGGTGCGCCTCGACGATCGAGCGCACGATGGATAACCCCAGGCCGGTGCCGGACATCTCGTTGTTCGCGTTGCTGGCGCGGTAAAACTTGTCAAAGATGAACGGCAGATCCACCTGGGGGATGCCAATGCCGTTGTCGATGAACCGCAGGATGATTTGCTGATCTTCCAGGGTGGCATGCACGGTGACGATCCCGCCCGGATGCGTGTACTTGCTGGCGTTTTCGAGCAGGTTTTCCACCATCTGGCGCAGTTGCACCGGGTTGGCAAACACGGGCGGTAAAACCTCCGGCACTTCCAGCAACAACGTCTGGTGTTTATCGTCCATTTGCTTTTTTAACTGATCCACGACCAGTGGAATGAGCTGTTCGAGGTGCACCGGCTCTTTGCGCGAATCGAAGCCGGATTCGATCCGGCCCAGCTCCACCAGGTCGTCCACCAGGTGGGTGATGTTGTGCACGCTGGTTTGCACGCGGTGGACGAAATCGCGCTGCAGTTCATTGACCGGCCCGGCGCGTTCGATCAGCTCCACGTAGCCGAGGATGGCCGTGAGCGGCGAACGCAGATCGTGCGAGACCGTGCTGACAAAATCGCTCTTGATACGGTCGAGCTTCTTCAGGTTGGTGATGTCGTGCATGGTGACGGCCGCGCCCACCCCCGCGATGGGGGTGATTTGCGCGCTGAAGATGCGCCCGTCTTCCACGGCAATTTCGGCGCGGTTGGTCATGGTTTTGCTGCCTGAATCCACCAGCGCCAGCAGGTCGGGATGGGTAAACACATCCTGCAGCGGCTGCCCGGCCAGGCTGGCATCATCCAGCTTGAAGGCGCCGGCGGCCATCTGGTTGACCAGCACCAGGCGCTGATCCTGATCGAAGACGATCACGCCGTCCTGGATTTTGGCCAGAATGGTGCCCAGCTTGTTGCGCTCGGCGGATGTATCGGAGAAGCGGCTGGCGTTGACGATGGCGATGGAGGCAAATTCGGCCAGCGCCGAGAGCAACTGGACATCGTGATCTTTGAAGGGGATTTTCTTGGCGCGGTTGTCAATGCCCAGCACGCCGATGACGCTCTGGTGGACGCGCAGCGGCACGTACACCAGGCTTTGCACCAGGTAAGAGGTCTTGATCTTCTGCGGCGTATTTTCGTCCATCAACACGGGCTGCCCGCTGCGCACCACCGAACCGGCCAGTGTATCCTGAATGGGGATGCGGAAGGTGCGCGCAAATTCGTCCTGGAAGTTGCGCGAGGCGCGCATGTACAGCTCGCCGGTCACGTCGTCCACCAGCAGCAGGCTGCCCTCGTCGGCGTTGGTGAGCTTGACGGCGGCTTCGACTACCGCCTGCAGGACGATGTCCAGATCCAGCGAGCTGTTGATGGTGCGGGCCAGTTCGGCCAGCGTTTGCATTTCGCTGATCTGGCGCTGCAAACCGGCTGTGGCGCGCCGCGATTCCAGCAGCACCCAATCTTTGCGCTGCTGGGCCTTGTCCAGGCTGGCCTGCACCGCTTTGAGGATGTCATCGGTGCGCAGCGGCAGGCAGAACGTGTCGCTCACGCCGAGTTGCAGGGCCTGTTTGAGCAGCGCGGGTGATTCCTGCGAGATGAACAGCAGCACCGGGATGGCCGGGAAGCGCCGCAGCAGGGCTGCCGCGATTTCCATCCCGCTCGCGCTTCCAACGGTTTCGCCCAGGATGATCAGGGTGGGCGGGTTCAACTCGACGGTGCGTTGAATGGAAGCCGGGTTTTCCTGCAAGCGGATGGAGTATCCGGCCGATTTCAAGACCCGTTCCAGCAGGAATGTGATTTGCTGATCTGAAATTGCCACCAGGATGTGCGCTTGGGTCATCTCGACTGCCTGCGTATCTTATTGCGAAACCGGTAGGAGCATGTGGAAGACCGTGGTTTGACCGGGTTGGCGGTCGGCCCAGATCTTTCCATTGAATTTGAGCACAATTTCCTTGACCAGCGGCAGGGAAATGACCGCGGAGAAGAAGCGGCGCGAGCGGTTGGGATCATTGAGCGGCGCTGTGTTGAAGATGCGCGTGAGAGTGTTGGTGTCGAACGAGGGGCCGATGAACTGGATGCTGAGGTGCGCCAGCCCTTCGGGCGTGCGTTCGACCCGCAGGCCGGCCTGGCTGCCGGAGGTCGATTCGCGCAGGGCGTAGTTGAGCAGGCCGTTGACGGCTTGAGCCAGCAACGCGGCATCGGCCTGAACGTTGAGCGCCTCGGCGGGCAGGTTGACGGCCAGGCTCAGGTTGTAGGGCGCGCAAAATGGCTGCAAGCGGTTGGCGGCTGCGCGCGCAATTTCGGTCAGGTTGGCGGGCGAGCCATGCAGACCCTCGGTGGTTTGCAGCGATTCGGCCAGCCGGCTGGTGTAGGCGATTTGATCCTGAATGGTGGAAAGCGCCTGGCGCTGGTCGGGTGTCCAGCGGGCGGTGATGTCTTTGGTCAGGTAGTCCATGCCGTTGCGGGCCAGTTCCATCGGACCGCGCAGTTCCTGGCGCAGCGACAGCAGCAGGGCGTTGTTCACCTTTTCGCCCAGTTGGGCAATTTCAGCCGTAGTCTGCTGAATGCGGGCGCGGTCTTCCGCCTTGCGGAACAGGCGCGAGTTGACCAGTGAAATGGCGGCATAGTCGGCCAGGGCTTCCAGCAGGTGCTGGTCGCTGGCGGTGAAGGGTATGGGCTGTTTGCGCATCATCACCAGCAGACCGATGGCCTGCTTTTGCACTTTGACCGGCACAATCAGCGCCGACTGGCCGAGCGCGGCGATTTTGAAGCGCTTGAGCGGTTCGCCGTGAATGCTGAGCGATTCGCCGGAAAGCCCCACCAGCGAACTGATGCCGTCATCCCACGGGCGGCCGACCTGCACCGGCAGCGAAGCCGGCAGGTTGCGCCCGGCCGCCAGCACGTAGGCCTTGGAGGGTTCGTCGCGCAGCATGAACCAGCCCAATTCGGCCTGGGTGACGTGCGTGGCGCCTTCCAGGATCTTTTCAAAGACCTGCGCCTGGTCGGTGACCGAGGTGACCGCTTTACCGACCGAGAAAATGGCGGTGAGCTCGCGCACGCGCTGCTGCAACTCCTGGTTGGTGTTGTGCAACTGGCGGGTCAGGCGCTCGCGTTCGCGGCGCTCGTGCACCTGCTTGAGGACGCGTTCCACCACGTTGATCACTTCGGGCTCGCGCGCCGGCCAGGTCAGGTAATCGCTCGCGCCCAGGCGGAAGGTCTGCACAATGTCCGCCTCCTGGCCCTTCGCGGCCAGCAGGATGACCGGGATTTCGAGCCCCTGCGAGGCCAGCGCCACCAGCAGGTCTTTGCCGGTCAGGCCGGGCAGGTTGAGTTCGGCGATGATGGCGTCGGGTGCGTATTGCAGGGCGCGGTTGATGGCCGAAGAGCCATCCGAAACCACCAGGTACTGGTAACCGGCGGCGCTCAGAATCTGGCGGCCGAGGGTGTCGCTGATGACGGGATCATTTTCGACGATGAGGATGCGGTCACGGGGAGCAGTCATGTTTTTAATCATAGCACGGAACTTTTGCGGCCGGTAAAATGTAAAGCAGTTGTAATGCCTTCAGTCGGGATAGTTTTTTGTTAGAGTTCCATAAGAGCCGGAAGTACGCACTTGACTCTGCGGCCTTCCTGAGCATACAATCTAGTCATGGAGTACAAAGATTATTACAAGGTATTGGGCGTGGAACGACAGGCAAGCGAGGATCAGATCAAACGCGCCTACCGCGACCTGGCAAAAAAATACCACCCCGACAAGAATCCCGGCGATAAGGCCGCTGAAGAGAAATTCAAATCGATCAACGAAGCTTATGAGGTGCTGAAGGATCCTCAGAAGCGCAAACGGTATGATCAACTGGGCGATTCGTATTCGAGCTGGCAGCAGGGCGGCCGGCAGGGAAACTTTAACTGGGAGGATTGGTTCAGCCAGTCGCCCGGCGCGGGCGGCCAGCGGGTGAACATGGATGATCTGTTCGGCGGCGCGGGCGGTTTTTCCGATTTCTTCAGCGCCATTTTTGGCGGCATGGGCGGCGCGGGCACGCGCACCCAAACCCGGCGCGCTTCGGCGCAGCCGCGCCAGGCGGTCCCCGCGGCCGAAGTGCCGGTGAGCATCAGCCTGGCCGAGGCCTACCACGGCACCACCCGCACGGTGCAGGTCGGCGACCGCCGCCTGGAGGTGAAGATCCCGGCCGGCGCGCGCACGGGCACCCGCGTGCGCATGAAGGGCGCGGCGGGTTCGTCGCCCTCCGGGCAAGCGCAGGATTTGTATCTGGTTGTGAAGGTGGAATCCGATCCGCGTTTCGAGCGCAAGGAGGATGACCTGTACACCGATGTTTCCATCGACCTCTTCACGGCTGTACTGGGCGGGCAGGTAAAAGTGCCCACCCTGACCGGCGAGGTGATGCTCACGATTCCCGAAGGCACCCAGCCGGGGCAGGCTTTTCGCCTGACCGGACGCGGCATGCCGCGACTCTCGGCCCCCCATACCTACGGAGATTTGTACGCGCGTATCAAAGTGACGCTGCCGCGTAACCTGACGCCTCACCAGAAAACCCTTTTCGAGCAGCTCCGCCAGGCCTGATTTTCAGGCGCGGCGGATGGCTTTTTCCCAAGGATGCAATCATGAAAAAGCAGACTCCCTGGATCTTAACGGCTATCCTGGTCATCGCGGGCTCGATGCTGGCCTGCCGGCTGAGCCCATTCAGCGTTTCATCGACGAATACGCAGCAGCCCACGCCTTATACGCAGACGGTGCCGGTTTTTCCCACTGCCCAACCTCAAGTGGTCATTCCGCAGGGATCCGGCAGCCTGACCGAGCGCGACGCCATCCTGGCGGACCTGTACAACCGCGTGAGCCCGGGGGTGGTGTCCATTCAAACCATCACGGCAGCGGGCGGCGGGCAGGGTTCGGGGTTTGTCTATGATACCGAGGGGCACATCATCACCAACTACCACGTGGTGGAAGGCGCGCAGGAACTGGAAGTCGATTTCTCTTCCGGGTTGAAGGTGCGCGGCGAAGTGCTGGCGACCGACCTGGATTCGGACCTGGCGGTGGTCAAGGTGGACGTCAACCCGGCCGACCTGGTCCCGGTGCCGCTGGGCGATTCGGATCTGCTCAACGTGGGGCAGACGGTGGTGGCCATTGGCAACCCCTTCGGGCTGAGCGGCACGATGACCATCGGCATCGTCTCGGCCAAGGGGCGCACGCTTGAGTCGATGCGCGAGGCCGACAGCACCTCGTTCTTCTCGGCCGGCGATCTCATCCAGACCGACGCGGCCATCAACCCGGGCAATTCGGGCGGGCCGCTGCTCAACCTGTCCGGCGAAGTGGTGGGCGTCAACCGCGCCATTCGCACC
>CALMIB010000315.1 GCA_937863945.1 uncultured Longilinea sp. | reverse complement strand
GCTGCGATAAATTTCGTCATTAGCCGGTTGGAAAGAAAATGATTGCAGTATGCTGTCCACCTGTCCGGAAAAATGGATGGATTGAGTTCATGCTGAGTTTTCTTTCTATCATCTTGCAAGAATAAATTGCAGCGCCAAACACTACAATACTGAATAGACGTCAGCCACTCCAGTCCAAAACTTTATACAGGGGAAGAGATATGGCTACAACGAATCCAAAAACCAACAACGATCCAGAAAAAGACAACAAGGATGAACTGCGCAAACGCCAGATGAATTTTGGCCTCAGCTATTTTTTTGCTGCACTGATTGGAATGTGGTTGTTTCAGCAATTCATTCTCACGCCGTTGCTCATCCAGGAAATGGAGATTCCATACAGCGAATTCAAGACAAAGATTAAATCAGGTGAGATTATCGAAGTTACGCTGGGCGACGAGCGTATTATTGGCTTGATGAAAGATTCAACTTCCAGTTCGGCTCAGGATCAACCGGTTGCATTTACTACGGTGGCTGTGCCTGGCGGCGATCCGACCTTGATTGAGGAATTGGACAAAGCCGGGGTCAAATATGGCGTTCGTGAACCGGCCAGCCCGATTGGCAACTTTCTACTGGCATACATTTTGCCGCTCGCATTCATTGGCGGAATCTGGTACCTGGGTTATCGCCAAATGGCCAGAGGCGGATTGGGAGGTGTGATGGGGGTTGGCAAAAGCAAAGCCACTGAAGTCAAACCAGAGGAAATCAATGTGACCTACCAGGATGTTGGCGGCGCTGACGAGGCAATTGAAGAGCTTCGGGAAATTATCCAGTTCTTAAAGCAGCCAGAATCATTCGCCAAACTGGGCGGACGCATCCCGAAGGGCGTGCTGCTGGTTGGTCCGCCGGGAACGGGAAAAACATTGCTCGCGAAGGCGACCGCGGGTGAAGCTCGCGTGGCCTTCTTTGAAACCAGCGGGTCTGAGTTTGTAGAAATGTTCGTGGGGGTTGGCGCGGCCCGCGTACGCGATTTGTTTGAGCAGGCTCGAAAGGCAGCTCCTGCGATTGTGTTTATTGATGAAATCGATGCCATTGGCCAATCACGCGCCGGCGCTGTTCGGCTGGGTGGAAATGATGAACGCGAGCAAACGCTGAACCAGTTGTTGGCTGAAATTGATGGTTTTCGTTCAGATGCAGGAAAACCGGTGATCATTATGGCAGCTACCAACCGGCCTGAAATATTGGATCCGGCACTATTGCGGGCCGGGCGATTTGACCGCCAGGTGACCGTTTCGGCGCCGGATTTGACCGGCCGTTTGCAAATCCTGCGCATTCACAGCAAAAAAATCAAACTTGCAGCGGATTTCGACCTGGAACGGGCAGCCCGCATCACGCCTGGTTTCACAGGGGCAGATCTGGCCAATGTGATCAATGAGGCTGCATTAATGGCGGCGCGGCGGAATGGCAATGACGTGACCATGACAGATTTTGAGGCGGCCATTGAGCGCGTTGTGGCCGGGTTGGAAAAGAAAAGCCGGGTCATGAATGACCAGGAGCGCACGACGGTGGCTTATCACGAAAGCGGCCACGCGCTGGTGGCAGTTCTGGTGCCCCACGGCGACCCGGTAGCCAAGGTCAGCATCGTTCCCCGCGGCCGAGGCGCCCTGGGATATACGCTTCAGATGCCGACAGAAGATCGCTATTTGCTGACGCGGGATGAATTGGAAGACCGGTTGGCGGTCATGCTGGGCGGGCGTGCCGCCGAACAGGTGATTTTTAACAAAATCAGTACTGGCGCCAGTGATGATATCAAACGTGCCACTGAATTGGCTCGCCGCATGGTGACTGAATTTGGGATGAGTGAAAAGTTGGGAACTGTGGCTTATTCGACCCGCCAGTATCAGTTCCTGGAAGGCAGCGAAGACGGCGTCAATGCCAGCCCGGAGACCCTGAAGGCAATTGACGAGGAAGTGCAGCGGATTGTTACCGAGCAATATCAACGCGCCCAGCAATTGCTGCGCGATCACCGGGATGCACTCGAACGGTTGACCCACCAGTTGCTGGTGACTGAAACGATTGACGGAACCGCTGTCAGGCAAGCTCTGGCGGCCTGAAGAAGGATGTGAAATCGCCGGGCTGTCCGAAATGAAAACGGACAGCCCTTTATTAATTTTTCCCAAGTTGCCACCTTGAGGTAGCGGTAGAAAAAACTTTGCGTTTTCTGAAAAATCAAACCAAACCAAAACCGGAGAAGCGCAAGGACACTCAAATTGAATTCGTATTTTGCAAATGTGTTGTTTTTGACCCTGTTTCTTTCGCTGGGTGAGTATTTTTTCTGGCCCCAGGTGCAATGTGTG
>CALMIB010000314.1 GCA_937863945.1 uncultured Longilinea sp. | reverse complement strand
CACCAGGTAGGCGAACAGCAGCGCCAGGCCAAAATTCCAGATTGTCATTGTTGATGGTCCTCCAGCTTAAACATAACCCGAAACGGCGAAAAGGATATTAAGGACTATTCCAGAGCAAGGTCAATTTCAGTAAAGCCGCGTTCATCCATCTGAAACCCGCGCAAAATCCATCCTCCGTTCACCGGCACGGCAATGATCGAAACCGCCTCCGGGTAGGCAAACTCCACCACATCCGTGGGCGACGGCGTTTGCGGGCCGCGCGGATGGGAATGGAAAATGGCAAGCAATTCCAGATCATCCTCCTCCATCCGCAAAAACGCCTGCAATTGCTCCTGCGGGTTCATGCGAAAGGCAACCGGGCTGTGCAATTCATTTTCAACCGCGATCACCCGGCTGCACAGGCTGCCGCGCCCTGCCAGCATGCCGCAACCTTCCTCCGGCAGACAGGTTGCCAGGTGATCCACCATCGCAGTGCGTAATTCCAGCGGGATGCGCATGGCTAAGCCGGAACCAGGAACGCCAGGCCGGTCATGGCAACCAACATGCTGGCCGGCTCCAGCCAAATGCTTTTACCCGGCTGGCCCTCTTCCACGCCACCGGCCAGGCTGGTGGCCGCGTAAGCCGCGCCGGTCAGCAGCAGCGCAAACCTGAGCGGGGGAGTCGGTAGATAATGCAAGCCGATGACGAGCTGCCCGACTAACAGGGCAATCCCCACCGCCCAGGCCAGGCACCAGCGGCCGTTCAAGCGCAGGAACAACGTACGCAGGCTGAGCAGCGCAACGCTTGGTACCAGGGTCGCCAGGATTTCATACAGGCGCAAGCCCGCCGCACGCGTCGAGACAGCCAGGATCAGGAACAGGCCAAACGAAACGGCGGTCAAAGCGACGCTGGCCGGCGCGTGGCGAATGTCAAAATCATCCAGCACGATATATTCTGCCAGCATCACCATCACCAGCAGCAACCCTCCCAGTGCGAACACCGCCCACCACTGCGGGCTGACTTCCAGCGTTCCGAGCGTGGTGCCCACCACCCAGGCGGTCAAACCCGGTAACAGCCAGTAGATGCGCGCCCGGCGGTCGCGAAAATGGGGATGGCTTTCAAACAGCCAGGTGCTACCGGTGGCCGCCAGCAGGGCTGTGATCGCGGAAATCAGGGCGGGAAATGTCAGGCGGATCACAATGAACACGCCCGGCAGTTGAAAAAACAACCCCCGTTCCGGGATATTAACAAAGGGCATCAAAGCGTAGGCCAGCAGCACAACCGCCACCAGGATGCTCAGCCGGTTGACTTCGGGTAAATGTTGGTGCTCTTCCATACCGGATTTATTTTATCGCGTTTTTAATCGCTTCGATAGGGGGCGCATCGCAGGGCGCGGCGGGGTTGCTGGCGCAGTTGTGGTAAAATTAGAATTCGGTGTGAGTGTCCACAT
>CALMIB010000313.1 GCA_937863945.1 uncultured Longilinea sp. | reverse complement strand
TTTGCCGTGCCCCTACCGGTGGTTCGGACGGGTCGCCCTGTTGGGGCACGGCGATGCGGGCAGCGGACGCCATTTGATCCATGATTTGCCGTGCCCGATTGGCAATGGTCAAACCCGGGCACGGCTAAGCCGACGCCCAGCGCGGCCATTTGACCCCTGCCGCCGTGCCCCTACCGGTGGTTCGGGTTGGGGCCTGCCATTTTTTGATATTCCGGGCTGGCGGCAAATTGGCGCAGCTCGGCGATGCGTTTGACGATCATCGGGTGGGTGGAAAGACTCTCGGCCAGCACGTTGATCAGCGAGTCGTCCTCGGCCTCCACGGCGCGCAGGGCGCGCTCCAGATCCTGCGGGCTGCGCCCCGTCGAAACCAGCTTGACCAGCGCCGAGGTGGCCTTGTTCAGACTGCCGCAGGCTGCCAGCCCGGCCCGGTCGGCCGAATACTCGCAGGCGCGGCTCCAGCCGCGCAGCGCCAGGGTGAGCAGCATCGCCCCGCCAAACGAGGTGGGCAGGCCGGCCATGCCGCCCACCAGCGTGTTCAGCCAGGTGTGGCCCAGCACCACATGCCCCAGTTCGTGCCCGATGATGAAGCGCAGTTCGTCCGCGTCCATGCGCTCGAACAGCGCCGAGTTGAGCACTACCACGCGCGGGGCGTGCAGCCCGAAAGTGTAGGCGTTGAGCTGCCGGCTGCGCACGGCAAACACCTGCACCGCCTCGGCCCCCAGCCGGCGGCGGCAGTCCTGCACCAAAGCGTCCACCCCGGCAGCGCTGGCGGGCGTGACCGCCAGGGCGTTGCGGAGGAGTTGTTGATGGTGTTCGCGCGTCCGGCTGTAGGAAACCGCCACCGTCAGGCCAACCGCCAGCGGCAGCAACAGCAGCGTCGGAGCGGCGCTGATCAGCAAAATGATCCCAATCAGCAGCAGCGTGCCAAACAGGGTGGACCGTTCGCCGGGGTAACGCAGGGCGGAAAGGTTGGCGCGCATCGGTTTTTCGGGTCGGGTGTTAATCCAGGACGCCGGAATGCTCAATGACGGGGTGGGTCAGCTCGCGCACGCCCTGCTGCTGCTGGTGCAGCGCGAACCAGAGCGTGAGCGCAGTCAGCACCAGCGAAATGCTCAGGTTGGTCAGCATCATGCGCACGGTCTCCGGCTGGCTGAAAACCATGCCGTACTGCACCTGGCTGGCTTCGTTGAGGGTACGCATCAACTTGAGCGTGGCTTCCATGATAGTGGCAATGCCTACTCCCAGCAGGGTGAACGCGCCAGCCAGCCAGATCATGCCGGCGGTGCGCTTGATCGTCAGCCGGTTCATGGCGGCGATAATGGCAAAGAAGAGTGCGACTGAGGCAATGGCCAAAATGATCGATACTTTCCAGATGCCAAAGAAGACACCCACCAGCGCGGCCACCGCCAGACCGGCGGAGGCTGCCTTAAGCAGCCCGGGAGTGCGCCTGTTGAAGCGCGCCTGGTTGGTTTCTCCGGCTTTTTCCAGCAGCGGCATGCAGGATGTGCAGACCAGCAGGGGCGAGTGGTTGTAGAAGACCAGTTCGCGCGGGTGCGCGGCCGATTTGCACTGTCCCCAGTCGCAGAAGGTGAGCGGCAGCGGCCTGGTGTACTTCTTGATCACGTTGAATAGCGTGCGGATATCCTCGACAACCTGCTCGGGGGTCGTTTTGCGAAGGTCGTAGGGCAGCAGGATGGCCGCTCCAACCGGCTGCACGGTCATTTCCAACGTGAAACGTTTGAGCCGTTTGGCCAGCGCCAGTACGGCCGGGTCACTTTCGATCTTGCTGCGCAGACCGTTCAAGTCCTTTTCTTCGGCAAAGCGGGTAAAGATGGCGATGCGCGGACGCAATGTCTGGTTGGAGAGCGAATAATTCAGCACCACCAGGCGGTTATCGGCGGTGCCAATCAGGCGGTTGCGCCATTCCAGTTGCCCATCGGCGCGCGGGTTCTCTTTCAGCCCGGTGAGCTGTGAAAGCTTTTGCCAGAAGGCGCGCTGGGCTTCATATTTTTGCAGGCGCGCCGGCAGGGGCTGGCCGGGCGCGCTGGGAACGGCCTGGCCGTCCATCAGCAGCGCCGCGCCGCCGGCATATTTGACCACCTGGAAGGAATGGCCGCCAATGCTAAAATTGCGCAGCCCCGGGCTGTCAAAACGGCTTTCGCCGGCTGCTGGAAGGGCTGTGCCGTCCACCTGCACGCTGCGGATGCCGCCGAACAGGCTGATCTCAGCGGTGACAGTGTGCGGCTGGTGATCTAGGTTAAACTGCCAGGTGGTTTGCGCCATGGGAGCTCCGGTTAGCGAACAACTAATGGCTATTTTATCTCATTTTAAACTTTCGCGCAGATTCCTGGAAGATATGCGCGGAAAATGAGGATGATTCGCACGCCAGGCGGCGCGCGCTGCGCTGATATAATCAGGCCACCTGTCAGGAGTGGAGAATCACTTTGGCTCAATTCAAACGCAGCGGCTGGTTCATCGTCGCCGTCGCCACCGGCATCAACCTCATCGGCGGGCTGCTCTATATCTGGAGCATCATCGCCGCCAACCTGATCAGTGCGTACGGCTGGAGCAGCAAGCAGGCTTCGCTGCCTTACACGGCGGCGCTGGTAGCCTTCGTGATCGCCATGGCCATTTTCGGCCGCGTGCTCGACCGGCGCGGGCCGCGCTTCACCGCCACGCTGGCCGTGCTGCTGATGGGCGCCGGCCTGGTGCTCTCGGGGTTGTTCATTCACCCGTGGTGGCTGGTGTTTTCCTTCGGCATGGTCACCGGAGCGGGCACGGGCATCCTGTACGTTTCCACCACCGCGCCGCCGGCCAAATGGTTCGCGGCGGAGAAGAACGGCCTGGTCACGGGCATTGTGGTGGCCGGCGTGGCGCTGGCCACGGTGTATTATTCGCCGCTGGTGAACGCCCTGCTGGGCGCGGTGGGCCTGCCCAGGACGTTTATTTTCATCGGGATCGCCGTGCCGGCCATTTGCGGGCTGCTGGCACAGTTCATGGCCAACCCGCCGGCCGGGTACGCGCCGCCGGCCAGCCTCTCTGCCGCCGCCCCCGCGCAGCGCGTGCCAGACGTGACCTGGCGCGAGATGGTGAAAACGCCCGAATTTTACAAACTGTGGCTCATGCTGGCCTTTTCGTCCTCGGCCGGCCTGATGATTTTTGGCCATGCCGCCACGGTGGCGCGCGTGCAGGTCAACTGGAACGGCGGCTACCTGCTGGTAAGCCTGCTGGCGGTGTTCAACGTGCTGGGGCGGCTGCTGGGCGGCGTGCTTTCGGACCGCGTGGGCCGGCTGAACCTGATGCGCATCGTGTTTATCGTGCAGGCCATCAACCTGCTGCTGTTCAGCCGCTATGATACCATCGGCCTGCTTGCCTTTGGCATGGCGCTGGCCGGGCTGTGCTACGGCGCCACCTTCCCGCTTTTCCCGGCGATGGTGATGGACCTGTATGGCAAGAAGAACCTGGGCAGCAATTACGGTCTGGTCAATACGGCCTGGGGCGTGGGCGGCGTGATCGGTCCGATGATCGCAGCGGCCATTCTGGACGCCAGCGGCAGTTACGCGGCGGCCTTCGCCGCGGCCAGCGCGCTGCTGGCAATATCGGCCATCCTGTCGGTGGGCTTTCACCGCCCGGCCGCAATCCTGCAGGCATCTCAACGGCGTGCTTAACCGGCTTGAGCTCGCAGACAGGCTGTATTTGACCTGGTCTGCATCGAGGTGAACCCATGCGCATCCGCGTAGGACTTGAAAACGGCGTCGACGGGCGCTCGATTGCCTGGGCGCTGGATTTTCCCGGTTGCTTCGCCGACGGCGCCGGTGGCCCCGAGGCCCTGGTGGCGCTGCCCAGGGCGCTGGTGGACTATGAGGCCTGGGTCGAGCGGCATGCCCGCCCTTCCTGGCTGCCCGACCTTTGCGAGATCGATATCCGCCTGGCCGAAACCTGGCAGGTGTACACCATCGCCGACGACCTGACCGAAGCAAGCGACGGCTACGAGGTGAATGCCTGGTTCCGCGACGACTGGCGCCCGCTGAGCGCCGAGGAGATCGACCGTGGGCTGCAGATGCTGTGCTGGAGCCGCGCCGACCTGCTGGCTGCCGCCGCGGGAGCATCGCCGACTGCGATGGACGAAAAGCAGCCCGGCGAGCGCTGGGCGGTGCGCGGCGTGCTCAACCACGTGGCCGGCGCCGAATGGTGGTACCTGGACCGGCTGGACCTGGCCGGCCTGACGCTCGAACAGCTCCCGCGCGACCCGTTCGAGCGGCTGCCGCTGGTGCGCGCCCGGCTCGAGCGCGCCCTGCCCGGGCTGGCGGGCGTGCAGCGCGTGCTGGGCAAAGAAGGCGAGTTCTGGTCGCCGCGTAAACTGCTGCGCCGCGCGTTGTGGCATGAACGCGACCACGTGGGGCACGTGTTGAAGCTGGTTGCCGGATAGCGGTGAGTGGATGGCGAAGTTCTCGTTGCAGGTGGATGCGGTTTAGAGGAAGAAAACAGGGAAATAGCAGCAGACCATCGAACGCATTCTGCGCTCTGACCGGGGCTGGATGCAGCGGAATTAGGATGGATTGTTCAGACGCAGGGAATGCCCCCGCTCAACTTACGCCTGAAACTACCCGGCCAACCGCACCGTCGTGGCCGGCTCAGCCGCCCGGCGTGATGCGATGGATGGGTTGGCGGCCGCAAAACTGGTCACCTGCCCGCTGCCCGCGGCATACACCGCCCGCGCGGCTTGATCCAACAGCAGGTCAACCGTGACGAGCGCGTCCTCATCCAACGCGGTGACGCCCGCCGAGAGGGTCACGTTCACCTCGCCGCGGTCGGTGGGGATGGGCGTGCCCGACAGGATGCGCCGGATGCGCTCGGCCGCCTGGCAGCCCTGTGCCAGCGTGGTTTCGGGCAGCAGCAGCGCGAAGGTGTCCTCGCCCCAGCGCCCGGCCGAATCGGCCAGGCGGATGTTTTCGCGGGTGCGCTGCGCCAGCGCCTGCAACACCTGCTCGACGGCCGCGTGCCCGTACTGGTCCTCGAGCGCACTGAAGCCAGACACCCGCAGCATGGCCACGCTCAACGGGCGGTGATAGCGGCAGGCGCGGTACACCTCGCGCGAGGCCATCTCCAGCAGGCGCGGGCGGTTGGCCAGCCCGGTGAGCACATCGGTGGTTTGCAGCGCCGCAAGCCGGCGCTCCAGCTCGCGCTGTTTGCTCAGGTCAGTCACCAAAATGACGCGGCAGGGCGGCGCGCCGGCTTCCAGCGGCAGCGCCTGCAACCGGTAGCTGCCCGTTGGCAGCGCCACCTCAAAATCGGTCTGCCCTTCCTCCCACAATTGCAGCGCGGGCTGCCACCACACCGCCAGCAGCTCGGCCAGCGGGCGGCCCGCCAGCGGCTCGGCGCCGAACACGGCCTGCGCCGCCGGGTTGTGCACCAGCACGCGCCCGCGCTCATCCAGCACCAGCGCTCCGTCGCCGCCGTGTTGCGCCAATGCCTGACCCGCCAGCGGCAAAACGCTGGCCCGCGGCAGGCGCAGCAGCGCCCAGGCCGCCAGCCCATCGCCCAGCAGCAGCCCGGTCAGGGCCGCGGCTAAAACCGCCTGCGCGTCGGCGCCCAGCACGGCCGCAAGCAGCCCGGCGGCCAGCGGCAAAGCTGCCGCCGGGCCAAGCAACGCGCGCTGCAGCGAGCCCAACCAGCCGGATGCGCCGCCCTGGCGGCGAGCCAGGCGCAGAACACCCCACACGCTCAGCATTGCGCCCAGCGCGAAGAG
>CALMIB010000312.1 GCA_937863945.1 uncultured Longilinea sp. | reverse complement strand
GGCCAGCGCGTTCAGCCGCGCCAGGATTTCATCCAGAGGCAGCGGCGGTTGTTTGCGCAGGGTCATAGCCAATCCATTCGATGGTATTGCATGTGGCAAAGCGTCTGGCCATCACCTGCACAGCCTGCAGGTTGCTATCGATCAGGATGAAGTCGCGGCCCAGTTCCAGGCAGGCGGCGCCGGTGGTGCCGCTGCCGGCGAAGAAGTCCAGCACCAGTCCGCCCGGCGGCGAGGAAGCCCGCACGATGCGCCGCAGGATGCCGAGCGGCTTCTGCGTGGGGTAGCCGGTCTTTTCGCGGCTGTTGGTTGGCACGATGGTATGCCACCAGGTGTCGGTGGGCAGCTTGCCGCGCACTGCCTTCTCTGGCCCCACCAGC
The DNA here is from genome assembly GCA_937863945.1 of uncultured Longilinea sp. GTDB lineage: Bacteria > Chloroflexota > Anaerolineae > Anaerolineales > Anaerolineaceae > Longilinea. The sequence goes on along the minus strand of CALMIB010000312.1, from coordinate 5,063 downwards.
CCGGGCGCCATGTAGGGAATGCGCTCGATCTCGTCCACGTTGTAGATATAATCGCGCGGATTTTTGGCATACCACAGGATGTTATCGTGCTTGGCGGGCCACCTCTTCTTCGTGCGCGCGCCGTAATCATAGGCCCAGATGATCTCGTTAAGGAACGACTCGCGCCCGAAGATGCCGTCCAGCAGCACCTTGCAGTAATGCACCTCGCGGTAATCGATGTGAAAATACAGGCTGCCGTTGGTCTTTAGCACGCGGCGCGCCTCGATCAGGCGCGGCTCGAGGAAACCCAGGTAATCATCGAACTGATCCTGGTAGGCGCGCTCGCCGAGCGAAACGGTGCGGTAGCTGCGCCCCTGGAAGCCCACCCGGTCGCCGTTTTGCTCGTCGCGCACGGTCTGGATCTGCGTGCGCGCCTGCACCCGCCCGGTGTTGAACGGCGGATCGATGTAAATCAGGTCGATGGACCCGGCGGGAAGCGATTGCAGCACGGGCAGGTTGTCGGCAAAGTAGATGCGGTGGGGCATGGGTGAATTGTAGCACAGGCAAGTTTAAAGCAACCAGTCACCATGCGATCAAAAATGGGATTATTTATTAAATCACCCGCACCGCCAGTTTATCCACGTACCCCTCCACCCCGGCCTGCTCCAGGTCGGCGATCGCCAGGTCCACCCGGCACTGCAAAATCTCCTCCAGGAACTTCTTCAGCCGGCGGTAGGCTTCAAACGTCACCGGCTCGGAGGGCTGGTAAATCAGGTCCAGCTCGCGCTTGCGAAGGACGCCCTGCTGCACGGGCGGGCCAAACACCACCAGGCGCGCCACGCCCAATCGCATCAGTTCTTCGCGCGCGGCTTTAATTTTTGAAAGAATCTCTTCCAGGCTCATACCGTTCATCCTCATCGATTACCTGTAATCCGCTGACATCCCTTGGGCGGATGGAATTACCAGGGCAGATTTCAATTTTAGCATACTTGAACCCGGCAGTTTCCCGCGCTCCTGACCCTTGACAGGCGCCTTGAAGCAAGTACAATTAGTGTATATAATACACGAATATTTTACTGACCTCGTCCAACCACAAACACAAAGGAGATATTCAGATGCCTGAATCCCTGACCCTGACCGGGCAAGCCTTCCTGGCCCACCTCGATGAGTGGCTGGCCAACCTGCCCGAAAAAACGCTTGAAGAAGCTGCGCCCATCCCCGGCGAAACGGCCGTGTTCTCGGTGGATTTGATTAAAGGCTTCTGCACCATCGGGCCGCTGGCCAGCCCGCGCGTTAACAGCATCGTTCCCGCCGCGGTCGCGCTGTTCAAACGCGCCTGGGCGCGCGGAATCCGTCACATCGTCCTCACCCAGGATACGCACGAGCCCGACGCGGTCGAGTTCGGCGCTTTCCCGCCGCACTGCGTGCGCGGCACGGCCGAAGCCGAAACCGTGGAGGCCATCCAGGCGCTGCCCTTTTACCCGGAAATGACCATCATTGAAAAGAATTCCATCCATTCCGGGCTGAACACCGGACTGAACGCCTGGCTGGAGAATCACCCCGAGGTCAACACCTTCATCGTCGTCGGCGACTGCACCGACCTGTGCGTTTACCAGATCACCATGCACCTGCGCCTGGACGCCAACGCCCGCCAGTTGCAGCGTCGCGTCATCGTTCCGGCCGGCAGTGTGGATACCTACGACACCCCGGTTGAAATCGCGCGCGCGGGCGGCTTTTTCGCCCACCCCGGCGACCTGCTGCACGCCACCTTCCTTTACCACATGGCGCTCAACGGCGTGGAGGTGGTGGGGAAGATCGTTTAATTCTGTCATTTCCGGGTAGAGATGATTCATGGTCTCACCGGTCGGAGCAAATCGCGACCTGCTCCGACCCGTAAGCAAAAACTACTGTCTCAATACAAAAACGGGCTGGAGGTTTCTCCGGCCCGTTTTGCTTTGTTGCATCGCCCGGAATTACGGCTGTGGATTGCTCCAGTAGCTCATTTCCTCGACGCGGATGGTGAATTCCTTTTCGGCCTTGCCCTGTGCGGCGAAGATGCCAAAGTAGCCTTCCTTGAAGGTGGCGTCCTTGACTTCGGTGATCAGCTTGCCGTTGATGTACACCAGCAGCCGGTCGTTGATCATCATCGCGCCCACGCGGTTGAGCTGGTCGGCGCCGGCCACGATCTTGTCGCTGGCCGTCCACGGGATCAAGGTGGCCATCTTGCCGTTCGCGCCCTCGCGTCCGTTCCACAGGCGCAGCGAGTACTTGCCCTCGCAGCTCACGCCCAGCAGATAGCCCTGGTCGGCGTCGTTCAATTCGGGCACGCGGAAGATGATGCCGTAAGAGTCATTGCTCTGGCAGGTGCCCGAGCGCACCGACATTTCGATGTAGGTATCGCCAATCTTCGGCCAGGTCAGGCGCCAGCCGGCGGTGGTCTTCAACGGGGTGAACAGCAAAGAGCCGCCCGAGAAATCAATCTTAGTGAACTCGTTGTCGCCGGTCGGCCAGTTGTTGCTGCCGTCCATTGTGTCCGTCCAGGCCGGGCTGCCCAGTTTGACGCGCGGATCGTCGCCCGAAGGCAGCGCGGTGGGCGCCTGGGTGGCGCCGCCCTGTGGCGTAAAGGTCGCCACGGGGGTCAGGTTCTCAGTCGGCGTGACCTGCGGGGCCGCCTGCGTAGCCGTAGCCGTGGGGGCCGCGGTGGGCGCTTCGGTGGCGGGCGCCTGGGTGGCGGTGGGGGCAATGGTCGGCAGCGCCTGGGTCGGTTGCGTCATCGCATCGCCGGTGACGGTCGGCATGGCGGTGAGAATGCCCGCCACGCGCGTGGCCATCTCGCTATCCGAGGGCGAAGTCGGCGCGGTGGAACCAGTGGGCAGGGGCAGCCCGCCGCAGGCTGACAGCAGAAAAACAAAAAGCAAAAACACCGGGATGATTTTTTTCATAAACGTTCGCTCCTTAAAAGTGGCAACAAAACCGCGCGGGCGAGACTCCCGCTGGTTTTAAGACGAGCACGGCTATCCAAAAGTTCCGGTGCAAGTGCTGCGCCAGTTCATCTCTTACAACTTGTAACCGATCTTGCGCAGCAGTCCTTTGCGCCAGGCCACATCTTGCTCGGTTTCAACGCCCGCGGGCTTAGAGCCTTCGATGATGCCCATGATGCCGCGCCCCGAGCCGTTGTCGGCGATCACCACCTCGGCGGCGTTGGCCGTGGCGCAGAAGACGCCGACCACTTCGGGCACATCCTGGATCACCCGCAGCACGTTGATCGGGTAGAAGCCCTCGCCCAGGAAGAGGATGAAGCTGTGCCCCGCGCCAATCGCCAGCGCGTTCTTTTTGGCCAGCTCCATCAGGTCGGCGTTGGTGCCGCTGCAGCGCACCAGGCACATACCCGAGGCCTCGCAGAAGGCCAGCCCGAATTGAATGCCCGGCACGGCGCACACCAGCGCCTCGTGCATGTCTTCGACGGTTTTGATAAAGTGGGATTGACCCAGGATAAAATTCATATCCTCTGGTTTTTCGATCTTGACGCTCAACAGTTCCATGCCATTCCTCCTCACGCAGATAATTCAACTCTAATTGTACACTGGCCTGGTCGATTAATTGCCCCGACGCCCGGGGGTAACTTGCGGTAAAATAAGGCACACTCGTGAAAGGATCAATCAAAACCCTTGTTTGAAGTCGTTTTTCTCGGCACGTCGGCTTCCGCGCCATCGGCCAAACGCAATTTGCCCGCGCTGGTGGTCAAGCACGATGAATACCGTTTCCTGATCGACTGCGGCGAAGGCACCCAGCGCCAGATTTTGCAATCCGGCATCGGGTTTAAACGCCTCAACCGCATTTTAATCACCCACGGCCATCTCGACCACATCCTCGGGCTGGCCGGTCTGCTTTCCACCTTCATGCGCTGGGAGTCGATCGACGAGCTGGAAATCGCCGGCGCGAGCGGCGCCATCGACCGCATCCGCGACCTGCTGTACGGCGTGGTGCTGCGCGGCCAGCGCCCGCCCATGCCGGTGCGCCTGCGCGCCATCGAACCAGGGCTGTTCTTCGAACGCGACGATTTTTCCATCACGGCTTTCCCGGTGCACCACCGCGGCGCAGAAAGCCTGGGTTATGTGTTCGAGGAAAAAGGCCGCCGGCCGTTTTTACCCGAAAAAGCCGAAGCCCTGAACATCCCGCAGGGTCCCTGGCGGCGCGACCTGGTGGAGGGCCGCCCTGCCCGGCTGCCCGACGGGCGCGTCATCCAGCCGGACGAGGTGCTGGGTGTGTTCCACCCCGGCACGCGCCTGGTGGTGATCGGCGATTCCGGCGAGACCGACAGCCTGGTGGAAATCTGCCGCGGCGCAGACGCGCTGGTGATCGAATCGACCTACCTGGACGAGGAAGCCGACATGGCCAAACAGTTCGGCCACCTCACCGCCCGCCGCTCCGCCGAGCTGGCCGCGCGCGCCGGCGTGGGCCGGCTGCTGCTCACGCACATCTCGCGCCGCTACCGCGAAAAGGACGTGCAGCAGCAAGCCCAGGAAGTCTTCCCGAACACCGAAGTCGCCCGCGATTTTGACACCTTCCAGGTGCGCCGCACGGACGAGTAACCGTGCCCGGCCCGGGTTAACATTTGGATGATATTTGTCATGATTCTGCCGCGTCAGCGCGGCGTCCTTTGACAGCCCGGCAGGAGTGTGATAAACTCTTGCGCAATAGCCAAGTAAATAGCCCCAGATGGCGCTCTTATCCAGAGAGGCGGAGGGACCGGCCCGACGAAGCCTCGGCAACCTGCCAAACTCAATTGAGTTTCTCAAGGTGCCAATTCCGGCAGAAAGTTCTGGAAGATGAGAGGGAAGCAGAACGTGTGCATACGATTGCCCCTCCAATCCGGACGGGGCAATTTTTTTGAAATTTGGAGGACTCTGGATGAATACAACTTTTATGAATTCGGCCAAATACCTGTTCACCTCAGAATCGGTGACGGAAGGCCACCCCGACAAGCTGTGCGACCAGATCAGCGATGCCGTGCTGGATGCCTGCCTTGAACAGGATCCTGCCTCGCGCGTGGCCTGTGAAACCGCCACCAAGACCGGTTTCGT
>CALMIB010000311.1 GCA_937863945.1 uncultured Longilinea sp. | reverse complement strand
CCGGGTTGGCCGCGTTGAGATCGGCCATCACGGCCATGCCGATGAACAACTGGGCTCTCAATTGTGCGGCTGCCTGTGACAACCAGGCGCTTTGTTGGGCGGCTTCACGAATTTGTATCTCCCCCGGGTTGATTGTACCATCAGGCAGGCCAAGCCGCGTGATCCAGAGCATTGCATTGGCCTGGTTGTTATCCACCATCACCTGCCGCACGGCTTCATAGCGGCGCAGGATGCGCGTTTCGCTGCCCTGGGCCGGATCCGCCGGTTGGCCGGTGAGGTCGGCATAGCGCAGGCTCACCACCGGCAGGTTGTTCGCGCCGGCCTGATACAGGCCGCGCAGAAAATCCACCTCGTTGATGGATGCGCCGGGATCGGTAGGAAGCACCTCCAATCCGCCGGCGATCAGAATCAGGCCAATGCCATTCTCCTGCAGCCTGGTTTGCACGGCGGTAAACATGCCCCAGTAGGCGGCCGGGTTTGGCGCTGCGCCCCAACCGGCTGGCGTGTTCGCGCCGGGAAACAGTTCGATTGCCTGTAAGACGTCCGGGTAACGACCGGCCAGCATTTGAATGAATACTGCCGTCAGGTTGGCGTTGGGTCCCTGTTCGGTCATGGCCCAGGCCGGCGGTTGAGTGATGCTGAGCATGACGGCTATCTGGTTCTGTCCGGCTGTTTTCATCACCTGGTCCAGCACCGAAAAATCCAGCGCCGCGGTTGGGTCCGGCATCAGCTTGGACCACGAAAGGTCGGCGGTCAGCCAGTCCAGGCGCAGGCTGCCGGCCAATTGCAGCGCCTGTTCCATCTGCGGGCCGTCCAGGTTGATGTGCGCGCCGTGCCCGAATTCATAGGAACCGGGCGCGCCCCTGGCTGCCTGCACAGCGGGCAGAATGCCGAAGGAGAGCAGCAGGATTGCGAGCAAAAGGGAAAACAACCGACGGAAGCGCATGGATCACCGGGCCAGGATGTACAGGTTGATCAGGAAACCGCAGATGAACCCCGCGAAGGAGGCGATCATGACCAAAATCAAGGCTTCGCGGACAGCTTTGGGTTCCAGAAAGCGGTAAACGCGCGGTAAAAGCCGGCGGACGAATTCGGAATGGGTGAGGGTGTTAATCACAAAATCCCAGAAGATGATTTCAATACGCTGTGTAACGCGCTGCGTGATGGGTACATTCAGGTTCATTCTGGTTCCCCCGTGTGTGCTTATCTCGACTCGGACATTTTCAGAATTTTGCCGCTGCTGCTGGCAACCACGCGGACGGTTTTCTCGATCGTACGGCCGCTGGCGCTGGTGGCTTTGGTTGTGAAAATCAACAGCACCTGGCTTTCACCCTGCGGCTTGACCTTCGGCGCGCGGCCTTCCATTTCAGGGAAGCGCCGGTACACCTGGCGGCAGATAGCGGTGATCCATTCGCGTTCCATAATGGTCAGTGTACCCGCCGGCGCATAAATGCGGGCAGATCGAGGTCGGTGGCAGCGCCGACGACGGCTTCAGCGGTTTCACGCGCCGGCATGGCGGCCACAGCGATGGGCCTGGCGGCGGTTTCGCTGGCTGCCGGAGCCTGGGCTTGCGTGGAGCGCGGCTGGAGCGAGATGGGCATGGCCGTCGCGCCCAGGCCGGTGATCACCAGGATCACCTGGGTGCGATTGTGCATGCGGGCGTCGTCAATCACGCCCGGCACAATCTCGGCCTGGCCGTTGGTGCGTTCCTGCAATTCGCTGAGCGCGTCCATGACCTCGAAGAAGGTGAGATCAGCCCCGCCGGTGAAATTCGCGATGATGCCGGTGGCGTTTTCCAGGTTGATGGCCTCGATGAGCGGGTGGTGGAGTGCATATTCAATGGCTTTGCGCGCCTTGCCTTCGCCTTCGCCAACGCCGATTGAAAGCAGCGCACCGCCGCCGTTTTGCATGATCCGGCGCACGTGCGAAAAATCGACGTTGATCAGCCCGGGCTGGGTGATCAATTCGGTGATGCCCTGGATGCCCTGCCGCAGCACATCATCTGCCAGGCGGAAGGCCATTTCAAGGGTCAGATCTGGGCGGGCAATTTTCAGCAGGCGGTCATTCGGGATGGTGATGAGGGTGTCGGTGAAGGGGCGCAGTTTCGTCAGGCCTTCGCGGGCGTTTTTCTGGCGGCGGCCCACTTCGAACGCGAACGGCATGGTGACAATGGCGACCGTGACCGCGCCCAGCGAGCGGGCCACGCGCGCCACCACCGGGACCGAGCCGGTGCCTGTTCCGCCGCCCATGCCGGCCGCCAGGAAAACCATATCCGCGCCCTGCAAGGCGGCTTTCAGTTCCTTGATCGTCTCTTCGGCGGCGCCTTCACCCATTTCGGGGTTGCCGCCGGCGCCCAGCCCGCGGGTGAGCTGCGGGCCAAGCTGGATTTTGACCGGCGCGAGCGAATTGCGCAGCGCCTGGGCATCGGTGTTGGCGGCGATAAAATCGACTCCGGACAATCCCAATTCGATCATGCGATTGATCGCATTGGAACCCCCGCCGCCCAGACCGATCACTTTTAGGACGGGCGCTTTCATGTTCAGGGGAACCTGTTGGATGGGTTTTGCGGGCATCGTAATATTCATGGCGGTTTACCTCTCTGCCAGTTGTGTTGCAATACTCATGCCATCCCCGCGGATCCACTCGACGACGCAACCGGTGCGGCGCAATTGGTCCAGGTCGTCTTCCTGGAAAATTGCTTCGCCGCCCACGAGCGTGACCCGTTCGGCCAGCGAGGCCTCGGCCATGTCAAATCCCACCGTGGGGCGGTGCTTTTTGACAAACCCGCGGATGACGTTCCAATCCCAATCCGATAGTCCATCGGGATAATTGGGCAGCAGCAGGTAATGGCTGATGGGGTGCGCGGCCGGCCGGCCGGGCAGGGTGGCTGCTTCATCGATGGACGCGAGGTGGCCGGCGTAATTGTTTTGGCGCACCCACTCCATCAGCGCTGATCCGGCCGGGTGCGGCGTTCCGTCGGCCGCAAACAGGGCCTGGCTTTCTTCGGGGCTGCCTTTTTCCGCGCTGAGCAGCCAGAAATTGCAGGCGATGACCGAATCGGCGATTGGTTCCAGCAACGCGCTGCTCTGTTCGTCCTCCGCGGTGATGGTTCCGGCGCACAGGCTGGCAATGCTGGCGGCCAGACCGGGGTCAAGCGCTTCCGTCCGGGCGGAAGGCGCGTCGGGCACCCCCGCCTGCAGCAGGATGACCGGGGCCGACTTTTGCAGCACCGCCTGGCAGACTGCCTGGTACCACTCGTTGATGCGGAAACCGCGTTGGTCCTGGCTGCCCTCCGGCGTGAAATAAGGCCGCGTTTCCGGCCAGCGTTCCGGCCCGCCCGCGCCCCAATCCAGCGGCCGGTGGTGCGTCCATGCGTAGGCCGAGAGCGTCAGGCGGTCGAGCAGTTGGGTTTGTTTGCGCCGTTCCAGCGATTCAAGCGACAGACGCAGGAATGCGGTGTCCCAGAAATTGCCGCCGGGCTCCAGCGGCGGAAAGACCGGCGTCAGGCCGGCCTGCAGGGCCTGCGCGGCAGGCGGCAGATACCGGTCGAGGAAGCGGTCCACCAGCCCCTGCTGCGTCCAACCGCTGGCCGGCCAGGCAGCGCGGGAATTGGGACGGTCAAACAGCACCACGTGCCGGACGCCCCAGCGCCCGTAGGCATTGAACAGCAATTCCAGGGAGGCAGCATCGGGGGGCGTATCCAGCGGCAGGTTTATGCGCAGGATCGGTTGGATGCCGGCCGCGATCAACCCGCGCAGGAAGGGTTCAGGGATGGCTGCTCGTTCCCCATCGGCCTGCACCACCAGCCAGGAAGCTCCCAGAGCCTTCAGGTGCGGCAGCCAGGTTTGCAGATCCAGTTCGCGGTAATGCAACCCATCCGCAAAGTAATGGTAGCCGAGCCGGTTCTGGTAGGTAATGGTCAGTTCAAGTGCGTCCATAGGATCCTCGCTCAATGTGCTGCCTGCAAGGGTGCAACTAGCGTGCCAACGGAGGTTTGCCCCGGCGTCCCGGTAGCCCGAAATGGAAATTGCCTGTCAGTATTGCAATGTGGGCAACCTGCGACTCGAAGGTCACTTGCTGATATAATTCACCCGATGATTTTAGTCACCGGCGGCACGGGCTTCATTGGTCGAACATTGGTACGCCAGTTAGTGACGATGGGAACCCCCGTGCGCACATTGTTGAGACCGTCCACAAAATCGCCCGCGTTACCGGTCGGCGTTCCGGTCGAAGTGGCCGTATGCAGCCTGTTGGATGAGCGCGGTCTGCGGGCTGCCATGAAGGGGGTGGATGTTGTTTTTCATCTTGCCAGCGCAGAACGATCCAGCACCGGCGCGGATTTGGCCCGCGTGGATGTTGAAGGCACCCAGATGGTGGCGCAGGCGGCTGCTCAGGCGGGCATCCGGCGCATTTTTTTTCTCAGCCACATCGGCGCGGATCGGGCATCGGCTTACCCGGTGCTGCGCGCAAAGGCGCTGGCCGAAGCTGCCATTCAACGCAGCGGTGTGCCGTACACGATTTTTCGCAGCGGCCCTGTGTTCGGAGAAGGCGACGCGCTGTTCAGCGGACTGGTGCGCCTGATGCGCATGCTGCCGTTCGTGTTCCTGATGCCCGGCGAAGGGAAGAACCTGGTGCAGCCCATCTGGGTGGAAGACCTGGCCGCTTGCCTGCTGCTCTCGCTGGAAAACGACTTTCACCAGAATCAAACACACGCGATCGGCGGCGCGGAGTACCTTTCGCTGCGCGAGGTGATCAAAATCATCGAGCAGGCCACCGGCATGCGGCGCATCCCGGTGGAGGTGTTCCCGGCCACCGTTCGGGCGATTGCGCTGTGGTACGAGCAGATGTTTCACCGCTTTCCCCTTTCCGTGTTCTGGCTGGACTACCTGGCCGCCGACCGCACTTGCCCGGTGGACACCATTCCCCGCATGTTTGGACTGTTGCCCGCCCGGCTGGGTCCACAATCACAATACCTCAAATTCGTTGCCCATCCCAACAAACAAAGGAACCAACAATAAAGGTATGCCAAGCTCCAATCCATTAGGGTTATGCGTTCACGCTCATTTTTATCAACCCACCCGCGAAGATCCGCTGACGGGAAAGATCCCGCAGGAACCCGGCGCGGCCCCGTACCATGATTGGAATGAAAAAATTTTCGACACCTGCTACCGGCCGAATGCGGAATTGAAGGTGTTCGAACGGATCAGTTTTAACATCGGACCGACGCTATTCGATTGGATGATGGACAACCATCCGGAAACCGGCCGACAAATTGTTGCCCAGGCGCGTGCCAACCTGGAGCGCTACGGTGTGACCAATGCGCTGGCGCAGCCCTATCACCACAGCATCCTGCCGCTCGGCAGTTTCCAGGATAAAGTTACCCAGGTGCGCTGGGGCATCGCCGATTTTGAACACCGCTACGGCTTCAAGCCGCAGGGCATGTGGCTGCCGGAGGCCGGCGTGGATATGGAAACGCTGGCCGTGCTGGCTGAATGCGGCATCCAGTTCACCATCCTGGCGCCCTGGCAGGCGGCTGTGCCCAACGTGGATGTGACCCAACCCTACAAGGTGGCGCTGCCGGGTGGAAAAGAGATCACGGTTATTTTTTACCAGGCGGAGCTCAGCTCGAACGTGAGTTTTAACCCGCAGGCCACCATCAACGCGGATGATTTTGCACGCGACATGCTGCACCGCAACCTCTTCCCGCGCGCAGGCGAAACCGGTCTGTTGACAATCGCCTCGGACGGCGAACTGTACGGGCACCACCAGCCCTTCCGCGACCGCTTCCTTGACAGGTTAGTGGATGGCGCGCTCTCCGGCACGCCGCTCAACGCCACCTTCCCGGCCCTGTGGCTCAAGGATCACCCGGCCGCGCAGAGCATTACCATCCGCGACAACACTTCATGGAGCTGCCACCACGGCGTGGCGCGCTGGTCGACTGGCTGCGATTGCACCGAGCACAGCGATTGGAAGCAGCCATTCTTTGCCGCGATGCAGTGGCTGGGCGGCGAGATTGACCGAATTTACCTGGATATGACCGCCGGGTTGATCCGCGATGCCTGGGAACTGCGACACGATTACATTCAGGTGGTGCTGGGGCAGGTGAGCGCGGAGGAACTGATCCAGGCGCATGCTGTGCGTACATTGGACGCGGAGCAGGTGCGTGGGCTTGACCTGATCCTGCGGGCGCAGTTCGAGCGCCAGCGCATGTTCACCTCGTGCGGCTGGTTCTTTGAGGATTTCGACCGCATTGAACCGCGCAACAACGTGGCGTATGCCGCACAGGCGGCCTGGTGGGCGCTGCTGGCCAGCGGAGAGGATCTGACCGAGGGCATGCTCGACCGGCTGCATGTAGTGGCCAGTTGGCGTTCGGGGCTGCGCGCAGACATCATCTTCTGCCGCCAGTTCCGCAAGGCCAGCCAGTTCTACAAGGATTGGACGCTGCCCAAGCGCACGCTGCCGGAATGGACCTGCGAGCCCTGCAGCGATTGAATTAATTGTGGAGAAAACCGGGCGAGTTTAATTGGTGCCCGGAAGAATGCTCTTCGCTGATCCCCGAAACAGGCGGTCAGAATGCCGTGGAACAGGACGCGCTCGGTCGAAGACCGGCGCGAGCATAGATATAGTTGTCAGTCAGCAAATTTCTTCTGCCACTCATAGAGTTTATTTAACGCCTCGATTGGGGAGAGCGTATTGATATCCAATGCTTTGAGCTCGTCCAACATCGGATTGGTTTCCGGGAAGAGCGCCATTTGCTGCGACACGCCGGGGGTGATCTTGACGGCCTTGCCGGAGGACAGCTCCAATTGCTGCATGATCTCGCTGGCGCGCTGGATGACCGGACGCGGCAGACCGGCGAGCTGCGCCACGTGGATGCCGTAGGAACGATCCGCGCCACCGGGGACGATTTTGTGCAGGAAGACGACCTGCCCGCCGGCCTCGCCGACGGCGACGTTGTAGTTGCGCACGCCGGGCAGCAGATCGCTGAGTTGGGTCAGTTCGTGGTAGTGCGTGGCGAAGAGCGTGCGTGCGCGCAGCCCGGGGTGATTGTGGATGTACTCGACCACCGCCCAGGCGATCGAGAGCCCGTCGTAGGTGCTGGTGCCGCGCCCGATCTCGTCCAAAATCAGCAGGCTGCGCGGCGTGGCATGGTTGAGGATGTTGGCGGCCTCAATCATTTCGACCATGAAGGTGGACTGCCCGGCGTGAATCTCGTCCTGCGCGCCGATGCGCGTGAAGATGCGGTCGACCAGCCCGATGTGCGCCGAGGCCGCCGGCACAAAGCTGCCGATCTGCGCCATCAGCACGATCAGAGCGGCCTGGCGCAGGAAGGTACTCTTGCCGCTCATATTGGGTCCGGTGATGATGCGCACCAGTTCGCCGGGCTCGAAGATAGCGTCGTTGGGTACGAAGCGCTCGCCGCTCAACGAGGCTTCGACCACCGGGTGGCGCCCGTCGCGGATCTCGAGGTGGGTGTCGGTGGTGAGTTGCGGGCGGACGTACTTGCCCAGCGCGGCGGATTCGGCCAGCGAGGCCAGCACGTCCAGGTTGGCCAACGAGCGTGCTGTGGATAACAGGCGCGGGCTGGCCGCCGCCAGCCGGGCGCAAATCTCGCGGAACAGGCGCGCTTCGATTTCGCGAATGCGTTCCTCGGCGTTCAGCACCAGCGATTCGTATTCCTTCATCTCCGGCGTGATGTAGCGCTCGGCGTTGACCAGGGTCTGCTTGCGGATGTAGTCAGCCGGGGCGTTGGCGGTGTTGCTGTTGGAAATTTCGATGTAATAGCCGAAGACCTTGTTGTAGCCCACCTTGAGGTTCTTGATGCCGCTGCGCTCGCGCTCGACAGATTCGAGATTGGCGATCCAATCGCGCGCGTGGCTGGAGGCCTCGATCACGTTGTCCAGTTCGCTGGAGTAGCCAGCGCGGATGACGCCTGAATTTTGCAGCGTGGCGGGCGGCTCGTCGCTGACGGCCTGCTCGAGCAGCGCCAGTTCGTCGGCGCACAGGTTCATCCCGGGCAAGGGCTCGGTAAGCCCGGCTGGCTGGCCGGAAAAGAGCGCCAGAACGCCCGGCAGGCCGCGCAGCGTGTGGCGGATAGCGGTCAGGTCGCGCGGCCCGGCGTGGCCGGAGATGACGCGGTTGACCAGTCGCTCCAGGTCGCCCAGCGGCCGCAGCGCGGCGCGCAGTTCGGCGCGCAACAGGCCGTTTTCCACAAGGCAGGCAACGCCGTCCTGGCGGCGCTGGATGGCGGCCGGGTCGAGCAGCGGTTTGCTGACCCACTGGCGCAGCAGGCGTTTGCCCATTGGGGTGGCGGTGTGATCGAGCACCGATAGCAGCGAGCCTTGCACTTCGTTGGTGCGGATAGTCTCGGTCAGTTCCAGGTTGCGGCGCGTGGCCGCATCCAGCGTCATAAACTCATCCAGCGAATAGGTGGAGAGTGAATTGAGCAGTTGCAGCGCGGAGGGCTGAGTTTCTTGCAGGTATTGCAGCACCGCTCCTGCGGAGCGCACCGCAAAGGGCAGCCCGTGCAGGCCGAAACCGTCCAGCGAGCCGGCCTGGAAATGGCGCAGCAGGGTCTCCTGGCAGCGGCCGGTTTCAAAGCGCCAGGCCGGCCAGCGGGTCGTTGATCCGGGTAAGCCATTGCCGATCTCGTTGCCCTCGGGCAGCAGCACCTCGGCCGGGTTCAGGCGGATCAATTCGGCGCGCAGCAGCCCGGCGATGTCCTCGCCTTCCAGTTCCGTTGCGGCAAATTCGCCGGTGGTGATATCCACATAGGCCACGCCGGCGCGGTTTTCGGCCGGGAAAACCCCCACCAGGTAGTTGTTGCGGTCGCCCTTGAGCAGACCGGGCTCTACCACCGTGCCGGGCGTGACGACGCGCACCACCTGGCGCGGGAACAGGCCTTTAACCGGCTGGTCGCCGACCTGCTCGCAGATGGCGACGTGGTAGCCCTTTTCGATCAGGCGGGCCAGGTAATTCTCGACCGCGTGGTAGGGGATGCCCGCCATGGGGATGCGCGTGCCCTTGGCGACGCCGCGCGAGGTCAGGACGATATCCAGCTCGCGCGAGGTGGTTTCGGCATCCTGGTCGAAGGTTTCGTAGAAATCGCCCAGGCGGAAGAAGAGGATCGCATCGGGATACTGGCGTTTGATTTCGAGATATTGCTGGCGGATGGGGGTGACATCGTCGGACATGTGCTTGATTCTATATTCTGCACAGGAATTCGGCAAGCCCCGGATGTGCCTGGAATGAAAATCCGGGCGCGGACCCGGGTCGGAGGTCAGGTTGGGTGAAAAAGGCGGTGCGCCAGGTTAGGCGCGCATTCCTTGCACAGGACGTGCCTGTTGTTCCCGCAGCTCTGCGTGCATACCCGGCTCTGCCAGCGCGCAAATTGGCCAAAATTCGGGCAAATCTCGCGACCGGCTTTAATGCAATTTTATCCCCCCGAAGTCACACAGGCCTGGTTTTTACTTGCGGTTATAATGAATGAAGAAAAATCCCGGAGGAAACGATGACGGATGAAATGCCTGAACGTCATCCTGTATTGCAGGATGTCGAATTGATGGTTGGCACCTGGGCGTGGGGCGACCGCTACATCTGGGGATTCGGTCAGGAATACGGGCGGGAGGAAATCACTGCCGCCTTTGAGGCCTGCCTGGAAAATGGCACCACCTTTTTCGATACGGCCGAAATCTATGGGCAGGGAAAATCCGAACAGTTCCTGGGTGAGTTTATCCGGGAAAAACCCGAGAATATTCGCATAGCCACGAAGTTCATGCCGTATCCGTGGCGTTTGCGGCGCGCCAGCCTGACCCGAGCCCTGAAGGCCAGCCTGCGCCGCCTGAACCTTGCCAGGGTTGACCTGTATCAGATTCACCAGCCGATGCCGCCGATTCAGCCGGAGACCTGGATGGACGCAATGGTAGAAGCGTTGCAGGCCGACCTGGTGGGGGCGGTAGGCGTGTCGAATTATTCGCGCGATTGGATGGACCGCAGTCAGAATGCACTGGCGCGCGCGGGCTACCGACTGGCGTCCAACCAGGTGGAGTATTCTCTGCTTAACCGGCAGATTGAGAAAAACGGTCTTCTGCAGCATTGCATCGATCAAGGCATCACCGTGCTGGCCTACAGTCCCCTTGCAATGGGCGTTCTGACCGGCAAGTACTCTCCTGAAAAGCCGGTTAAGGGCATCCGTTCGGCGGTTTATAATCCGCGGCTGCTGGGGCGTATTCAACCGCTCATCCAGTTATTGAACAAAATTGGGTCTGACCATGCCGGCAAGACCGCCGCGCAGGTGGCGCTGAACTGGGTCATCTGCAAAGGCGCGGTGCCGATCGCCGGGGTAAAAACGCCCATCCACGCACTGCAAAATGCCGGAGCCCTGGGCTGGCGCCTCTCGGACGAAGAAATACAGCGGCTGGATTATGTCAGCGATAAGGTCGCCAAAGAGAAATAACCGGCGCAACATTTCCTGAAGAATTGCGTATATTGTGTGTAAAGTCAAAAGGAGATGACAGGCATGAACGCTTCAGGAAAGGTTTTACGCAGATCACGCAGCGACCGCGTCGTAGCAGGTGTGTGCGGCGGACTGGGAGCCTTCTTTGGGATCAACCCGGTCTGGTTTCGGCTGGCATTTTTGCTGGCGCTGCTGCCCGGTGGCCTCCCGGGCCTGCTGCCTTACGCGGTGATGTGGATTATTATTCCGTCGGAATAAATCGCCAATTACCGGTTGATTTGCCGGCCCTCCCTTCCATAAGAAGGGAGGGTTCTTTATAATAGGGGACATGAGCGATCAGAAAACCCAATTTTTTCATTTTCATACCATCAACGAGTTTATGCTGGCGGATTTCCGCCAGCAGGTGTTGACCCAGGTAATCACGAACCTCGATTCGCTGCCATCCGATTTACGTTCGCAATTGAGTGCGCAAATCCGCCAACAAGTCAAGGTGCCCGGCTTCCGCAACAGCAGCCAGGCGCCGGCTGTGGTGAAGGTGCGCGGTTCGATTCAGGCTTTTGAGCGCAGCCCGCAGTTTGCCGCCAATGTGTTAGCTGCCTGGAGCGAACTCAATGCGGAATTGCGCCAGCAGGTGTACGATTTTCTCGTCCAGCGCGGCTGGAAGGTGTTACCCGTGGAGGCCGACCGCACCAAATTGCCCGGCTTTTTGACCCGCTGGCCGAAAGCCGAACAGTTCGATGTGCTGGACGAAGCCTTTCGCGCCGCGCACCCCGAAACGACCAGCAGCAAGGATGATATCAGCCTGATGGTGGTGTGGATCAGCACGCGCCTGCCTTACGAGTTGGTTGAACAGCCGGACGAAGAAAGCCCGGCCGAGTAACCGATCAATAAAAAGCACCGCGGAGGAAGCAGCCTCCGCGGTCTATTCTGTAAATTCGATTTCAGCGTCCAGTTCCTGGTTCAGGTCGCCCTGGGGCAGGATTTCGATATCGCCGAACAGGTCGCTTTGCCTGGCTTCCACCAGGTGGCGCTTGATCAATTCGAGCATAGCCAGGAAGGTGACTACGATATCGACGCGCGAGGTTTCGGCAGAAACGATCGAGCGGAAGGTGGAGGTGCCTGCCCTGCGCAGGGTATCGATCAGCCGGGTGATTTTTTCACGGATGGTGACGCGTGGCATCGTTACCACCTGGCTGAGCGGGGCAAGCTGGCGCTGGCTGTGGAAAACATCGCGCGCCGCCTGAAGCAGGTCATCGAGCGTCACGCCGGTTAGATCCAGGTGCACGGGCAGGTTGGACTTGGGCGGCGGAGCGATGCGCAGGTAGGTATGCAGCCCGGCCAGGTCCTGCTGGTCGAGATACTGTCCCAATTCCTTGAAGCGTTTATACAGGATCAACTGCCGCGCGAGCGCATCGGCATCGTCCTCGGGGGTGGGGCCGGTAATGTCCAGGCTGGGGCGCGGCAGCAGCGCGGCGGATTTGATTTGCACCAGGCGCGCGGCAATGACCAAAAACGCCGAGACCTCGGCCGCGCTGCGATCTTCCAGGTTGCGTAAATAGGCCAGATACTGGTCGGTGACCTGGGCCAATGCCAGGCGGGTGATGTCCAGCTCGGCGTGCTCGATTAATTCCAACAACAGATCCAGCGGGCCCGCATAGACCTCTGTTGCAACGGTATATCCTTCCGTTTGATGACCGGCTACCTGGAGACTCACGCACGCAATTATAGCAGAGATCGGGCGTTTTCCCGGCTCAACCGGCGGAAATCGAACGCCCAATGAACCAGGGGCTGATTCAAAGGCCAACTGCCTGTATAATACGAACATGCCAAAACAAGATCAACAGTTATCGCATATTGACGAAAGCGGCAAGGCGCACATGGTCAATGTGGCTGCCAAGCCGGATACTGAGCGCATCGCAATTGCGCGCGGCGAGGTGGCGCTGAAGCCCGAGACGGTGGCGTTGATTCGCCAGGGGCTGATGAAAAAAGGCGACGTGCTCACCGTGGCGCAAATCGCGGGTATCGCCGCAGCCAAACGCACTTCGGAACTCATCCCGCTGTGCCACCCCATTCCCATCCACCAGGTGAGCGTGGATCTGGAACTGGATGACCGCCTACCCGGGGTGCAGATCAGCGCGCGGGTGGTGACGGTGGGCAAGACTGGCGTGGAAATGGAAGCCCTGACGGCGGTTTCTGTGGCTGCGTTGACGGTTTATGACATGATCAAGGCTGTGGAAAAAACCGGCCGCATTCAGAATATCCGCCTGGTGGAAAAACACGGTGGAATGAGCGGCGACGTGGTGAACGAGTAGGTCATCGGCGATTGGAGTCCGTAACATGCAAATACAGGTACTGTTCTTTGCGCATTTCAAGGAGAAAACGGGGAACCAGGCGGTCACGCTTGAGTTACCAACCGAATTGACCGTGGCCGGGTTGAAGCAAACGCTGGCGCAACGGTTTCCTGCCGTGGCGCCTCTTCTGCAAAATTCGGTCGTTTCAGTCAACCGCGAGTTTTCGTTTGATGAAGACCGCATCCCGGACGGCGCCGAGGTGGGCATCTTCCCGCCGGTTTCCGGCGGCAGCGGTTCTCCCACCGTGCTGCGAATTACCAGTGAATTGCTGGATCTCAACGACCTGGTCCGGCAGGTGACCCTGGAAACCACCGGCGCGGTGGCTGTGTTCACGGGCGTGGTGCGCGGCAGCACCCGCCGGGGCGAAGCGCATGAAACCATCCGGCTGGAATATGAAGCCTACGCCCCCATGGCCGAAGCCAAAATGGCGCAGGTGGCTGATGAAATCCGGGCGCGCTGGCCGGCGGTGGAAGGCATTGCCATCGTGCAGCGCATCGGTATGCTCGATCCAGGCACGCCGACCGTGCTGATCGCTTGCTCAGCGGCGCACCGCGATACGGGCTGTTTTGAGGCAGCGCGCTATGGCATCGACCGCCTGAAGGAAATCGTCCCGGTGTGGAAGAAGGAAATCGGGCCGGATGGCGAAGCCTGGGTGGAAGGCCACTACCACCCCGGGAAGGACGATTGAACTCCATGCCCACCATCCGCTGCACGGACTGTTCGCAAGCCTATCCGGCAACCGGAACGCCGTTTCGCTGCCCGACCTGCGGCGGCGTTTATGATTTTGACGGCGCGCCGGAATTCGATCCGCAGCGCGTGGATGCCAGCCTGCCCGGATTGTGGCGCTATCGCCACGCCTTTTCGCTCTCCGGGCATTCTCCGGTGGTCAGCCTGGGCGAAGGGCTGACCCCCCTGCTGTGGGATACGGTGGAAGGCCGGGCGGTGGGGTTTAAGCTGGAATACCAGAACCC
>CALMIB010000310.1 GCA_937863945.1 uncultured Longilinea sp. | reverse complement strand
GCTGGCTAACATGGTATGGCCCGACGAAATTCCTGCAAAAGCTGGTCACGCGCACCCCGCTGGTGGCGATCCCGATCGCTTTTTCCGAGGTGTATCATGACTACGTCCATTGGCCGTTAAAGGAAAAAAATATTTTTAAGGACTGGTGCGAGACGACAGCCTGGGGGCAGCTCTTCCTGCGCTATCAAAAAGAAGGCAACATTGCCAAAGTCTGATCGCTGCTGAAGGATTGCAGCCAGTTATTCGGGTAGACCCATTCTTCTAATCTAAAAGATGACCGGGGAGGTTCATGAACCTCACCCGGTTTTGATATCAGATTCAACGGCCGATTACAGTGGAATAGAATTCGGCCACCTGCCTGCGGACAGCCGAGATTTCGGCACGGGAGCGGATGATCTCAAGATTGCGCGCGGCCGCACTGCGCCGCAGCCCCTCATCTTCTATTCCGCGCAGCACAGCGTTTGCCAGCGCGATCGGATCACTTGGGTCGACGAGCAAACCATTCTCTTCGTTCGTGATCCACTCACGAATGGATTCGATGTTTCCGCAAACCGGCAGGCAGCCGATGGCCATGGCTTCGAGCAGCGAGTTGGGGGTTCCGTCATGCACGCTGACCGAAACAGAAACCATCGAGCGGGCAAACTCACGCCACAATTCTTTCTGTGAAAGCATGGGGAGCAGGGTGACATTGTCGAAAATACCGAGCTTCTCGATCCAGTAAAGCGCTTCCGGTTGTCCGGCCATCCATGGGCAGATGAACTGTGTGTCGGTGTGATGACCAATGATAAGGGGAATGGAATTGAAGAAGGTGTCGTTACGAACGGAGCCTGATCGAAACCCGCGCGGGTTGACAACCTGCCAGGGAATGGCCAATCCGACCCCGCGGGTGGCTTCTTCGATCTCTGCCAGGTCAATTCCGCCGTTGCCAACGACTGATAGGGAGGGTTTGGCCGGGTTGAACGACCAGGAATTCGCCAGCCTGAGGTCGCGGCGGGTATCTGACATGAGCCCATTGGCGCGCAGGAGCGCGCGGCGGGTAGCCGCGCCCATTGCCTCGGAGGATTCCGCGTGGAAGGTGAGATCATTGCCCCAGGTGGAGACAATTACTGGAATGTCTTCAGGGGTGAGGCTGGCCAATATGCCCTCGAACGGGATGCGCAGGGCGTGCACCAGGTCAGGTTTAAGGCGGTTGACCAGTGCATGATATTCCTTTTCCTTGCGGGTGATCATCCAGG
>CALMIB010000309.1 GCA_937863945.1 uncultured Longilinea sp. | reverse complement strand
CTGGAACAGGTAAAAATCGGCATGACCGAGCGTGAGTTGGCCGCCGAACTGTCGCGGCAGATGCTGCGCGGCGGTTCAGAGCCCGAACTGCCGTTTTCACCCATCATCGCCAGCGGACCCAACAGCGCCAATCCTCACGCCAACCCCTCCGACCGCCGCCTGGCCGCGGGCGACCTGGTGGTGGTGGACTGGGGCGCCTCGTATGCGGGCTATTACTCTGATCTCACCCGCACGCTGGCCGTCGGCAACGTCGAACCGGAACTGCGCCAGATCGCGCGCATTGTGGCGGATGCCAACGCGGCCGGCCGCGCCGCCGGCAAGCCCGGAATCCCGGCAGGCGCTGTCGATCAGGCCGCGCGCGCGGTGATCGCAACCGCCGGTTATGGCGCATCCTTCACCCACCGCACCGGGCACGGACTGGGCATGGAAACGCACGAACAACCCTACATGTTCGGCGAAAACTCGCTGCGCCTGGCCGAAGGCATGGTCTATACCGTTGAACCGGGCATCTACCTGCCGGGGCGCGGCGGAGTGCGCATCGAGGATGACGTCGTCGTGACCGCGGACGGCTGCGAATCACTGAGCAGCCTGCCCCGCGATCTTTACCAGGTCGGCTAAGTCCGCCATGAACCGCAACCTGGCGCTCGTCTCTGTTTCGCTGCTCACGTGGGGCGCCGGTGAAGGGCTGTTCCTCTATTTTCAGACGCTGTATTTGCAGGAATGGGGCGCCGATCCATTGATGATCGGCAGCATCCTGGGCGGCATGGGCGTTGCCATGGCGGTCATGCAAATTCCGGCCGGTTACCTCGCCGACCGGGTCGGTTCGCGCCCCGTCATGTGGGGCTCGTGGGTGCTGGGCACAGCCGCCGCCTGGCTGATGGCGCTGGCAAATTCACTGCCGTTGTTCATCGCCGGCATGCTCACCTACGGGTTAACCTCCTTCGTGCTGGCGCCGATGAACAGCTATGTCACCGCGGTGCGCGGCCGCTGGTCGCCCGGACGGGCCTTGACGCTCGTTTCGGCAGCCTACAACCTCGGCGCGGTCATTGGGCCCACCATCGGCGGCGCGCTGGCTAATTTGTATGGATTGAAAAGTGTGTACCAGGTTGCTGCAGTCATCCTGGTTTTTTCCACGCTGATCATCCTGTTTGCGCAAAAACCGCCCGTCGAGGTGCACCCCGAAGCCGAAACTCGCAGCAACGTGTTCCGCAACGGGCGTTTCCTGACCCTGGCCGTGATCACCTTCATCACCATGTTCGCGCTTTACCTGCCGCAGCCGCTCTCGCCCAATTTCATGCAAAACGAGCGCGGTTTGAACATGCAGCAAATCGGCCTGGTCGGGACGATCGGCAGCCTTGGAAATGTCGTCATTATGGTTTTGCTGGGGCATCTCAGCGCGCCGGTGGCATTCCTCATTGGCCAGCCGCTGGTGGCGCTGTTTGCCCTGCTGATGTGGCGGGGTACCGGGCTGCCGTGGTTTGCTTTGGGCTACTTTTTCATGTCCGGCTACCGCCTGTGCCGCTCGATGGTGCTGGCGCTGGCGCGCAATTTCATTCACCCGGCCGAAACCGGCCTGGCCTTTGGCATGCTCGAAACCGCCAACGCCGCGGCCGTCATTCTGGCCCCACTGCTGGCGGGCGCCCTGTACCAACGCGCGCCGGTCTCGGTGTACACGGTTGCCCTGGGACTGACCGGAGTGGCGTTTGCGATTAACCTGGGGGTGTTGCCGGTTCTGGTGCAAAAACCCGCGCCGGCGGCCGCCAAGGAGGAAATCGAGTGAGTCTTGAGATCGTGACGTTGGAATTGGGGCCGCTATCCAATAACACCTACCTGATTGCGGACTCGCAGACATCTGAGGCCGCGGTGATCGATCCGGCCATGGATAGCGAAAGAGTGCTGGAAGCGGCTGAACAACGCGGCTGGCAGCTCCAGCAGATCTGGCTGACGCACGCCCACTTTGACCATATCGCCGGCGTGCACCTGCTGGCCGGTTCACGGACGCCGCCGCTGCCCGTAAGCCTGCATCCCGGCGATTTGCCGCTCTACCATGATTTGGGCGTCGCGAGGAAATTCGGATTCAACATCCAGGCCGGACCCGAACCGGCAGTGTTGCTGGCGCACCGGCAAACGCTGACCATCGGCGGGATCGCAGTGGAAGTGCGGCATGCGCCGGGGCATACGCCCGGGCATGTCGTCTTTTACGCGCCGTCCGCGGGTGTCGTTTTTTGCGGCGATCTAATCTTCCTCGGCTCGGTCGGCCGCACGAATTTGCCGGGCGGCAACCACCGGCAATTGATCGATTCGATCCAGGCGCAAATCCTCAGCCTGCCACCACAAACCCGCCTGCTCAGCGGGCACGGTCCGGAAACCACGGTTGGCGACGAAATCGCTGATAATCCGTTTTTATAGCCGCGCCCGGCTTGACACAGCCGGTATAATTTCTTGAAGTCCTACGCAACAAGGAGTTGGAATGTCAAACAATTCGCAACGCGGGTTATGGATTGCAGCCATTGTCATCGTGATCCTCATTGGCGTCTGCTTTTGCCTCTCTGCGATCAGCGTGGGCGCCCTGGCTTTGTTTGGCATCGCGCGCACGGACGTGCAATCGACCGCGGTCTTTCCCATCGATCCACTGCTGCCAATTTCGACGCCTGAACCATTCGCCACGCGCGAGCCCTGGGGCGACCCCACCGAAGAGGCAAGCTTCACGGCTGCCGCGCCGCAACCGGGCGCAGCCGAAACCCTGCTCACGCTGCAATCCGCTGAAATCCCTTCTGCCGATCCGCGCTTACAGGCCAGTGAATTCTTGAACATCGGCGAGATCCCCGAAACGGTTGCGTTCCCGGGCGAATTTGACCCCGGGGATGAGCGCACCTTCTGGGTGCTGAACACAGACACCAACCGGTACAAACAGGTGAAGACTGTGCTCGCCTACGAGAGTGCGC
Source organism: uncultured Longilinea sp. (assembly GCA_937863945.1). Classification (GTDB taxonomy): domain Bacteria; phylum Chloroflexota; class Anaerolineae; order Anaerolineales; family Anaerolineaceae; genus Longilinea. The sequence goes on along the minus strand of CALMIB010000309.1, from coordinate 2,847 downwards.
ATCTTTACTTCTGGGTCGAGAAGGGCCTCACCTTTGATCGAAACGACCTGCGCGCGCTCGGGGACGAATTTGAGGACAAAATTTACCCGACGAACCGCGAATTTTTCGGCTCCGAATGGACCCCGGGCGTGGATGGCGATGAACATCTGTACATCATTTACGCGACCGATATGGGCGATAACCTGGCAGGCATGTTTTCCTCCGGCGATTCAGTCAATCCGCTGGCTTACGCCTATTCCAACGGGCACGAAACTTTCTTTTTGAACGCTGACAGCGTCGGCCTGGACGAAGACTTTACCTACGGCGTGCTGGCGCATGAGTTTCAGCACATGATCCACTGGTACCGCGACCGGAACGAGGAAACCTGGCTGAACGAAGGCTTCTCAGAGCTGGCCGCGTATTTGAACGGCTACGATGGCGGGGGCTTTGATATGTCGTTCCTGCTTGAACCGTCCACCCAGTTGAACGACTGGCCAGATGACGGTAGTTCGAACGCGGCCAATTACGGCGGCGCGTTCCTGTTCGTCAACTATTTTTTGGAACGCTTCGGGGAGGAGGCCACCCGGCAACTGGTTGGCAGCCCCTTGAATGGCCTTGAATCTATCGATCAGGTGCTGGAATCCATCGATGCGGTATCCCCTGAAAGCGGCGAACCGTACCGGGCGGATGACCTGTTCGCCGATTGGGTTGTCGCCAACCTGTTGGATGATCCGGACGTCGGCGACGGCCGGTTTGCCTACAGCGACTACCGGCTGCCCTTTGATGTCACCGTCAGCGACTACTTTTCCGATTGCCTGGGCGGTTGGCAGACCGGCTCGGCCAACCAGTACGGCGCCGACTATATCGAATTGATGTGCAGCGGCCAGCGCACACTGGAATTTGAAGGCGTCAGCGAGGTGAATTTATTGCCCGAGGATCCGCGCTCCGGCGATTACGCCTTCTGGTCCAACCAGGGTGACGAATCACAGATGACGCTTTCGCGTTCTTTTGATCTGACGCAGGTTACCGGCCCGGTAGATCTGAAATACTGGACCTGGTACGACATCGAAACGGATTACGACTATCTTTATCTACAGGCATCCGAAGACGGCACTCACTGGACCCTGCTGGAGCCGCCGTCATGTACCAGCGACAACCCCACCGGCGCGAATTACGGCTGCGGCTATAACGGTCAGAGCGGCGAATGGGTGGAAGAATCGGTGGACCTGAGCGATTATGCCGGCAAGCAGGTCTGGCTGCGCTTCGTCTATGTCACCGACGCCGCGGTTAACGGCGAAGGCATGCTGATCGACGACCTGTCCATTCCGGCCATCAGCTACGAAACGGATTTCGAACAGGACGACGGCGGCTGGCAGGCGGCCGGCTTCGCGCGCATTCAAAACCGGCTTCCGCAGACCTTCCGCCTGGCGCTGATCCTGGAAGGCGAGCAGACCCGCGTAGAGATGCTGGAATGGGTGCCCGGGGAGACGCTGCGGGTGCCGGTTGACTTTGATGCCTTTCAGCGCGTCACACTCGTGCTCAGCGGCACCACTCGTTTCACCCGCCAGCCCGCCCTGTACCGCATCCAGGTGAACCGTTAACGTTCTTCGGTTCGATTCACGGTAAAAATCAAAACGCCATGGGTTGAGCCAATGGCGTTTGCTATTTTTTCAAATCATCCGGCGTTTACGAATGGCGCAGCGACTCGAGCTCAATTTGCAGTTCCTGGCGGCGGCTCAGGGCCGCCTGGCGCACCTGGTCCTCCACGTTGTGCGTGTAATCGGCAATCCGGCCGCGCGTTTCCGCGCCCGAAGCCGGAGCAAATAGCAATATGGACACGGCGCCAACAATTCCACCGACGAGAGCACCCAACAGGAAATTCCCAAACCAGCGCATGATAGCTTCTCCTTTGTAATACTTTCCCTAAATTATAGTTTACTTACCAGTTTTCGCAAGCGCCGGCCCATTGGCCAGCTTCAGGCGCACAAAGACCCACGGCGCGCCGGCTGCCACCCATCCGCCCAACAGCGCATACCGGGCGAAGCGCAGTGCAAAGCTGAGGACGTCTTCGTTGCGCGGGAAGATCTCACCCAGGCCGAACCACAGGATCAGGACTACGATCAACCCCAGAGAGAAGCGCAAAGCACGCTTGCTCCAATCCCCGCCGGCATCGAATCGCCCAAAACGGCGGGTGTACCAGGAATACCCGGCCGCCATGCCCCACCACGTTCCCGCCGCCGTCACAATGCCGTCCAGGGCAAACGGGGCAATCGGCTCATCCGGCGCCTGCAGGCTGGCGTTTGCTGCCCATTCGGCTGGCATTTGCCAATCCGCCAGCGCCAGGCGTGCTGCCGCGCCCAGCAAAACAACCAGCAGGGCAAACAACAGCGCCCAGGCAATTTGCACCGGAACGCTTTTGGGGCCCAGCCAGGCGGCAATTGGTTTTTCCAGCCGCAGCGCAGCCCACAACAGCACGGCCCCGATCAACCAGCCCACCAGCACATCGCTGATGAAGTGCACGCCCAGGTAGATGCGCGATATGCCAATCATCAGGATAATGAAGACAAAAACGGCAGTCACCCACTTCCGCCGGATGGCAGCCGCCAGCCGCCCCCACAGCAGGGTGGAGTTCTGTGCGTGCCCCGACGGCATGCCAAACGATGATTCAGCCGTATAGGCCTGGATCTCCGGGTTGATCCAGTACGGGCGCGGCGCGTGAAATGCCAGCTTCAAGATGGAATTGAGCGCGTTGCCAAACATGAGCAGGGCGCCCAGTCGGAAGCCAAAGGCTGCATCCCAGCACCAATAAATGGCCGGCAGCAACAGCATGATGAACTCCTCGCGCCACAGAAAGGAGAAAAATTCCAT
>CALMIB010000308.1 GCA_937863945.1 uncultured Longilinea sp. | reverse complement strand
GCCACGTCGCGCTTTCCGGCCGAGCGTGCCACCAGCTCAGCAAAGTTGCCCAGGTCGATGTAGGAGGGCGGCACCTGCGAACCGAAAATGCTGGTGAAGGACTGCGCGTAGGAGCGCGCCTGTGCTACGTAGCGCTGGTCGGCCGATTGCAGCGTGAAGGCCAGGTTGTTGAGCGCGTCGTTGACGCCGCCAATGGCGCTGAGATCGACCGCGGTGAGGGTGATATCCTTGCTCAATTGCCGCGAAACCTGATCGGCGGAGGGAACGCTGGCCGCGCCAAACAGGCTGTTGATGGTCGAGCCGCGCCCGACAAATGCAGCCCGCGCCTGGTCGTCGAGGATGCGCTGGTCGTCAACAATGTAAGTGTCGACGATGAATTCGCCCAGCGCGGCGCCGTCCATGGCGGGATTATTGTTGAGTTCATTCAGGAAAGAGGAGTAGGCCCAGCCCAGCGAAGGCTCGGTCTCTTCCGAAACCACTGCGTAGCGTCCGTGCGGCGCCAGCGCGGTGAGCACCTCAAGCTGGCTCATCAGGCAGGCGTCCAAACCGATCATTTCGAATCTGTCGATGCCGGTCTGAGCGCGGATTTCTTCAAGAGCCTGATCCAACTGGTAGAGGTACATCGAGTTGCCGATGGCCGATGTGATCGGCAGGCTGGACGTGCCGCGCGAGGTGGCCGACGGGTCGCTGAAGCCGCCTGGCCAGCCCATGCCGTGGTCGGAAAGGATCAGCGCGTATTTGTCGGCTGGGAATGCCTTGACCGCCCAGGTGACAAAATCAACCAGGGTTTGCGCGCCGGCCATGTTGGCTTCACCCAGGTCGGCTATCTCCTCTGAATTTACGCGCTCCAGGTCATCATCCTGGGTGATGTAGAAGCGCTTGGTCGAGGTCCAGTTGCCGTCGCCCTGGTAACCGCCGGAATAGCGGTCGATTTGCGCGACGATTTGTACGTTATCGGACGAGCCGACGCGTTCAGCCTCGTTCAGGTCGAAGTAAATATCCTGCTCCAGGATCTTGTCATCCGCATCCTGGTAGAGCATCACCGTCCAGGTGTCGCCGGTGGCGGTGGATGGCGCGCGGGTGGGCCGCTTGGTGGCGGTCGCCAGGTTGGTCTGAGGGATGGCCTGGGTGGGCTGAATGAGGTCATCTGCCGGCAAAGTGGTGTCATCCAGTAATCCGCCGCCATTCATCAGGTTGGGGAGAATAAAGATTGCAAATAATGCCACCAGTAAAATCAGCAGGAGCGGTGATTTGAGGCAGCCGGTGGGCATTTTCATACCGCCGCCCGTCAGTCCGCCCCCACCGGAATAGCCGCCTCCGCCAGATGTGGATTGCTGCGATCCGCTCGGGCGGGAGGGTTGCTCACGGTGCGGCGCCTCCGCTCGCCCGGTCGGGCCTCCGCCTGGTCCAGAGGGCCGCCTGCGTTCGACGCGCTGGGTTGGCTTCCCGTTGTTGATCGCCATCAGGCCATCCACCGGCCTGGGGATGGGAAACAAGTCAGAATTGACCATGCTTCACCTCGGTTTCTTCAGGATTGGGTGAATTCATTATACAATACCTCACTGGAATGCAGGTTTCATCTGCGGTAAAATTCAAGGCACGTCCGGGCAAGGATCAAGCCGGCCGGGCTCATTGGTACTCACCATCAAATTGGAAAGGAATCTGTCATGCCGACCCTGCATGGATTTGAACTGCTCAGCGAGGAGCACATCGAAGAGATCAATTCGATGGCGCGCCTGTACCGCCACCTGCGCACCGGCGCCCGCCTGCTTTCGTTGGAAAACGACGACGAGAACAAGGTTTTTGGGATCAATTTCCGCACCCCGCCGGTGGATTCAACCGGCGTCGCGCACATCATGGAGCATTCCGTGCTGTGCGGATCGCGAAAATATCCGGTCAAAGAGCCCTTTGTGGAATTGATCAAGGGCTCGTTGAACACCTTCCTGAACGCGTTCACCTTCCCGGACAAGACCTGTTACCCGGTCGCCAGCCAAAACGTGCAGGATTTTTACAACCTGATCGACGTTTACCTGGACGCGGTGCTGTATCCGAACCTTACACGACACACGTTTGAGCAGGAGGGTTGGCATTATGAGCTCGACTCGCTCGAGGATGCGATGGCCTTCAAGGGCGTGGTGTTCAATGAGATGAAGGGCGCCTATTCCACGCCCGAGGAGGTGCTCTCGCAGCAAAGCCAGTCGATCGTCTTCCCGGACAACACCTACTTTCAGGACTCGGGCGGCGATCCGCGCGTGATCCCGGATTTGACCTACGAAGCTTTTAAAGACTTCCATCAACAGTACTATCATCCTTCCAACGCTTTCATCTATTTTTACGGCGATGACGCCCCGGAGAAGCGGTTGGAGATCGTGGACGCTTATTTGAAAGATTTTGACCGGGTAAATGTGGATTCGGCCGTTGCGATGCAGCCGCGCTACAACCAGCCGCGCCGCGCGGAGCTATCCTACGAAGTCACGCCGGAAGATGAGTCGCCCAAGGCCATGCTGACCGTCAACTGGTTGTTGCCCGACGGAGCGAACGCAGAGGAAAAGCTGGCCTTCTCCATCCTCAACGAAATCCTGATCGGCACGCCAGCCTCGCCGTTGCGTAAGGCACTGATCGACTCGGGCCTGGGCGAAGATCTGACCGGCCGCGGGGTGGAAACCAGCCTGGCGCAGATGATGTTTTCGGTGGGCATGAAGGGCGTGCAACCGGCGGACCTTGAAAAGGTGGAAAGCCTGATTCTCGATACGCTCCAGCAGCTTGCGGCGAATGGAATCGACCGCGATGCAGTGGCCGCGGCGATGAACACGGTGGAATTCGCGCTGCGCGAAAACAACACCGGATCCTTCCCGCGCGGCCTGGCTGTGATGCTGCGCGTGCTGGATTCCTGGTTGTACGATCGCGATCCGCTGGCGCTGGTCCGCTACGATCTGCCGCTGTCCGCGATCAAAGCAAAACTTCAGGCCGGGCGTTACTTTGAGCAGCTCATTGAGAAACACCTGGTGAAAAACGCGCATCGCGGCACGGTGGTTTTGCTGCCGGACGCGGAGCTGGCGCAACAGCGGGAAGCAGCGGAGCAGGCACGCCTCAAATCGGCGCGGGATGGGTTGAGCGCGGCTGAACTGGAAGCGATTGTGGCCAACACGCGCCAATTAAAGCTGCTGCAAGAAACGCCGGATTCACCGGAGGCTCTTGCGACCATTCCGGTGTTGAAACTGGACGATCTCGACCGCAAGACACGCACGATCCCCTCGGTTGAATTGTCGCAGGGCGGAGTTCGCCTGCTGCATCACGATCTGTTCACCAACGGCATCTTTTACCTGGATCTGGGTTTCGATCTGCACGCGCTGCCGCAGGAGTTGCTGCCGTACGTGCCACTTTTTGCCCGCGCGCTGCTGGAAACCGGCACAGCGGAACTGGATTTTGTACAATTGGTGCAGCGAATCGGCCGCAGCACCGGCGGCATTTATCACACCCTGTTTGCTTCCTCAAATCCTGCCACCCGCAAAGCCTCCAACTGGTTGTTCCTGCGCGGCAAGACTATGATCCCTCAGACCGGTGAGCTGCTCGCGATCCTGCGCGACGTGCTGCGCACGGCCCGCCTGGACGATCGCGAACGGCTGCGCCAAATGATCCTGGAGGACAAAGCTGGTTACGAGTCGATGCTGACGGATGCGGGCCACCGCGTGGTCAACTCGCGCATCAAGGCCGGGTTGAATGAAGCCGATTGGGCGGCCGAGCAGATGAGCGGCGTCAGTCAGTTGTTCTTCCTGCGCAGTCTGGTGGAGAAGCTGGATACGGATTGGCCGTCCGTGCAGGCGGCGTTGGAGCAGATTCGCGAAGGATTGGTGCGCCAGGGCAATATGTTGGCCAACGTTACCCTGGACGCCGAAAACTGGCGCACCGTCGAACCGCAGTTGCGCACCTTCCTGGACGAATTCCCCGCCGGGAGCTTGGCGGCGCGCGATTGGCAGCCGGCCATGCCGGAGAAACCGGAAGCCATCACGCTGCCCAGCCAGGTCAATTTTGTGGGTAAAGGCCTGGATTTGTACCAGAACGGGTACCGGTTCCACGGTTCGATCCTTGTGGCGCTGCAATACCTGCGCAGCACCTGGTTGTGGGAACGCGTGCGCGTGCAGGGCGGCGCCTACGGCGGCATGGGCGCGTTTGACCGCTTCTCGTTGGTATTCAGCCTGCTTTCCTACCGCGACCCCAACCTGGACAAGACGCTGGCAATTTACGACCAGACCGCTGATTTTCTGCGCAACTTGAAGCTGGAAACTGCCGAATTGAGCAAATCGATCATCGGCACGATCGGCGAACTGGATGCCTACCAGCTTCCCGACGCCAAAGGCTACACCGCGATGACGCGCTACCTGTTGGGCGTGAGCGACGAAGAACGCCAGCGTCTGCGCGACGAGGTGCTGGGCGCGACGGCTGAAGATTTTCACGCGCTGGGCGAAATTCTGGCACACATGAAGGAGCGCGGTTCGGTCGCCGTGCTGGGTTCGCAGCAGGCCGTCGAAGCCAGCCAGGTGGCCTGGGCCAGGGTTCACCGGGTGTTGTAGAAACATTTGGGCCACAGAAAAGCAGTCCAGCATTTTTGCCGGACTGCTTTTGATTTTGATTGAGGGTTTTCAGTCGGCCGGCGCGGGCGCAGTTTCGCCTGCGCTGAACGGATCGTACGCCTCGGCCATCTGGTGGCGGAACTGTTTGGTGTAGAGCTGGTAGTACTTGCCGCGGGCGCGCAGCAGTTCGGCGTGTGTGCCAATTTCTGCGATGCGGCCGTCTTCAATGACCAGGATGCGGTTGGCGCGCTTGATGGTCGACAGGCGGTGGGCGATGACGAAGCTGGTGCGGCCCTTCATCAAGGTTTCCATGCCGCGCTGGATCAGCGCTTCGGTCAGGGTGTCAACCGAACTGGTGGCTTCGTCCATCACAAAGATTTCTGGGCGGGCCAGGACGGCGCGTGCCAGGCTGATGAGCTGTTTCTGGCCCACCGAGAGCGAGTTGCCGCCCTCGCCGACTTCTTCGTTGTAACCCTTTTCAAAGCGGGTGATGAAGTCGTGCGCGCCGGCCAGAATTGCCGCCTCTTGCACTTCATCGTCCGAAGCGTCCAACCGGCCGTAGCGGATATTTTCGCGGATGGTGCCGGAGAACAGGTGGGGCGTTTGCAGGACGATGCCGATGCGTGACTGGATGGCATGCAGCGAAAGCCCGGTGTAATCGTGTCCGCCGATGTAGATGGCTCCCTGTTTGGGTTCGTAGAAACGGCACAGCAGGTTGACGATGGTCGTCTTGCCGCCGCCGGTCGGGCCGACCAGCGCGATGGTTTCGCCCGGTTGGACGTGCAGGTTGAAATCGCTCAGGATCGGTTTCTCATCCTCGTACCAG
>CALMIB010000307.1 GCA_937863945.1 uncultured Longilinea sp. | reverse complement strand
CCCTGGCCCGAAGTGGCGGCCTGCGTGGCGCATGACATCACCGGCGGCACCGCCGATGAGGGTATCCTGTTTTGCTGGACGGGAACCGGCGTCAGCATCGCAGCCTACAAAGTGCCTGGCATCCGCGCGGCGCTTTGCGGCGACGCCGAAACGGCCAGCGGCGCGCGCAAATGGAACGACGCCAACCTGCTTTGCCTTTCGCTGCGCACCACCACCGAGGCGCTCGCCCAGGAAATTCTCAAAGCCTGGTTCACCACCCGGTACCAACCCACCCCGGAAGATGAAGCCTGCCTGGCTGCCGTGCGGCGGCTGGAACAGGAAGCCAGCCACCCCGACGACCTGCCCAAAACCCGTTGTCATGGGGAAGGTTCCCCACAAGAAACCGAAACCATTTCGAAGAACGATAAGGAGACCGAGGAATGAGTGCTTGGAAGGTCCTGCTGACAGATGGTCTGGAAGAAAACGGGCAAGCAATTTTGCGCGCCGCGGCAGAAGTGACCGATAAGACCGGCATTTCGGCCGACGATTTGCTGCAAATTGTCGGGGAATACGATGCGCTGATCGTGCGCGGGCGCACCAAGGTCACCCCGGCGGTTTTTGCTGCCGCCAAGAATCTCAAGGTCGTTGGCCGCGCCGGCGTGGGCGTTGACAACATCGACCTGAAGGCCGCCAGGGAAGCCGGCGTGACGGTGGTCAATTCGCCCTTGGCCACCAGCGTCTCGGTGGCTGAACTAACTCTCGGATTGATGCTTTCGGTCATGCGCGACATTCCCCGGGCCGACGCCACCATGAAAGCCGGCAAATGGCTCAAGAAAGAATTTGAAGGCGGCGAGCTGTTCAAGAAGACCCTCGGCGTGATCGGCTTTGGACGCATCGGCGTCGCCGTGGCGGACCGCGCCAAGGCGTTCGACATGGAAGTCCTCGGCTACGACCCGCTGATCCCCGCGGAAGAAATTAAGAAACGCGGCGGTATCCCGGTCACCTTCGATGAACTGCTGGCCAAATCCGATGTCATCACCATGCACATTCCGCTCACCCCTGAAAGCCGCGGAATGCTCAATGCAGAAGCCTTCGCGAAGATGAAGGACGGCGTGCGCATCGTTTGCGCGGCGCGCGGCGGCGTCATCGACGAGGATGCCCTGCTTCAGGCGCTTGAGTCCGGCAAGGTTGCCGCCGCCGGCCTGGATGTCTTCGTGGCTGAACCGCCCGGCCTCACCCCGCTGGTCAGCCACCCGCGCGTCATCTGCACGCCGCACATCGGCGCGCAAACCGTGGAAGCCCAGGGCCGCGCTGCTTATGATATCGCCACCGAAGTGGTCGCCGGCTTGAAGGGCGAAACGCTGCGCTGGAAAGTGGCCTGATTTCTCCTGGCAGGTAAGCATGACGGGCGGCCGCTGGCCGCCCGTTTGCGTTCGGGCAGGCCGCCTGCACAATTCGTTTGCAACGAAAGGCGGTATTGGAATACAATAGTCCTCATCCCGGGGTGATGTTGTCTGTGCCGCGCGGAAATCGGATTGAAAACCAACAAGGATCGCGCTCGATGCAACCGAAAATTGACCAATTGAAGCGTATCTTGAACGAAGTCGCCGACCTGTCGGCTGCTGCCAGCGTATTAAGCTGGGACCAACAGACCTACATGCCCGAAGGCGGCTCGGAAGACCGCGGCGACGCTCTGGCCACCCTCTCCGCGCTGGCGCACAAGCGTTTTACCTCGGAGGAAACCGGCCGGCTGCTCGAAGACCTCGCCGGTCAGGCTGACCAGCTCAACCCCGACTCGGACGATGCCCGCCTGATCAGGGTCACCCGCCACAATTACGATAAAGATACCCGCGTCCCCTCGGAAAAAGTGGCCGAGTTCGCGCGCGTCACCACTGTGGCGCAGGGCGTGTGGGCGCGCGCCCGTGCAGAGAACAATTTCGCGCTTTTTCTGCCGCACCTGCAAAAAATCATCGAGTTGCGCCGCGGTTACGCTTCCCTGTTTGCGCCTTTCGACCATGTGTATGACCCACTGTTGGATGATTATGAACCCGGCCTGAAGACGGCCGACGTGCAGGCCATTTTCAACAAATTGCGCCCGCAACAGGTCGCACTCATCCAGGCCATCCAGGCAAAGCCGCAGGTGAACGACGATTTCATGCGCAAATATTTCGATGAAGAAAAACAGTGGCATTTCGGCGTGGAAGTGATCACCCGGTTCGGCTACGACTGGAAACGCGGCCGCCAGGACCGCTCGGCGCATCCCTTCACCATCTCCTTCGGCACCGGCGACGTGCGCATCACCACCCGTTTCGACGCCGACCGCGGCAGCTCGGCGCTCTTCAGCAGCATGCACGAATGTGGTCATGCCCTCTACGAGCAGGGCGTCAATCCCGCGTACCGCCGCACCCCGCTCACCCGCGGCGCATCCATGGCCATTCACGAATCCCAATCGCGCCTGTGGGAAAACCTGGTGGGGCGCTCACTGCCCTTCTGGAAATATTTCTACCCAAAATTCCAGCAAAGCTTCCCGGAAGTGTTGGGCAACGTGGATTTGATGGACTTCTACCGCGGCATCAACAAAGTGGAACCCTCGCTCATCCGCATCCAATCCGATGAAGCCACTTACAATTTGCACATCATGCTGCGCATGGAGCTGGAAATCGCCATGATGGAGGGCAGCCTGGAAGCCAAAGACCTGCCCGAGATCTGGAACGCGCGCATGCACGATTACCTGGGCATCACGCCCCCAAACAATAAAAACGGCATTTTGCAGGACGTGCACTGGTCGGCCGGCATGTTTGGCTACTTCCCCACCTATGCGCTCGGCAACCTCGTTTCGGTGCAATTCTGGGAGTGCATCCGCCGCGATTTGCCCGACCTGGACAGCCAGATCGAGCACGGCGACTTCAGCGCGCTGCTGGCCTGGCTGCGCCGCAATGTGCATACCCACGGTTCCAAGTTTGAACCGCAAGAATTGGTGCAGCGCGTGACCGGCTCCAAAATCGACCCGCAGCCGTACATGCGCTACCTGCAATCCAAGTATGGGGATATTTACCACCTCTAAGCAAGATCAAAGGCACACAATGACCCTGATTTTGTTCGTCGACGATGATCCCATGGCGCTGCACCTGATGGAAAAGGCTTCGCAACTGCTCGGCTATCAGCCGCTGACCTGCGATTCACCCATCCAGGCAGTTTCCAAAGCCGCGGAAGAGCAGCCGGATGTCATCGTGGTCGATTTTAACATGCACGAGATGAGCGGCGTTGCCCTGATTCGCGCGCTTCGCAACCAGAAAGCCACCAGCCGCATCCCGATCATCGTCTTATCGGCCACCGACGCCGATCAGGGCATCTCGCCTTCCACCGCGGCCGGCGCGAACGGATACCTCTCCAAACCGGTCGATTTTGACGACCTGCGCGCCGCCATTGACCGCGTCCTGATGGCTCAAAAGCGATGAAATTTGGCGTCGTGCTTCCCAGCTACGGCGCGCAATCCGGCCGCCTGGCAACAGTGGATACGGCCCTGGCGGCCGAAAGCCTGGGATTTGACTCGGCGTGGACAACCGACCATCTGGCGCTTCCGCAGGCCGATGCCGCCCGTTATTCGCCGCTGCTCGAAGCCGTCACCACGCTGGCGTATCTGGCCGGGCTGACCCAGCGGGTCCGCCTGGGCATCTCGGCGCTGGTGCTTCCGCAGCGCAACCCGGTTGAAGTCGCCAGGCAAATTGCCACGCTGGATGTGCTTTCCGGCGGGCGGGCCATGCTGGCGTGCGGCGTGGGCTGGTCGCGCGGCGAATACCAGGCGCTGGGCAGTGATTTTTCCAACCGTGGTAAACGGATGGATGAAGCCCTCAAAGTGCTGCGCACGCTGTGGCGCGGCACGCGCACGGCTTCCTTCCAGGGAAAGTATTACCAGTTTGCAGATGTCGATTTTGCGCCCGCGCCCATCCAGTCCGGCGGCCCGCCCCTGTGGGTAGCCGGCGATTCGCAGGTCACCGTCCGGCGCGCCATGCTGCTGGGCGACGGCTGGCACCCCAACCACACCGACGCCGAAACGCTGGCGCGCCTGCTGCAACCCGCGCGCCCATTCCTGGCAGCCGGGCGGCCGTTCACGGTTTGCCTGCGCCTGGGCCTGCGCTTCGGTGACGCCGCCGAAGCGGACGCGTCGTTGAGCGGCTCGCCCACTCAGATCGCCGCACAACTGCGCGCGCTGCGCGATGCCGGCATGAACTACGCGCTCATCCATTTCAAGGTACAATCACAGGCAGAACGCGAACGCGCCATGCGCACGTTGATGGAGCAGGTGGCCCCGGAAGTTGCATAAAAACATGAATGTTTCCAGAAATCAATCCAGATTTGGTTTATGTCTCGCCGCGATCTGCCTGCTGCTGACCGCGGGCTGCTCAGGCAGCCTGCCAGGCGCCGCGCTGCTCACCCCGCCGGCCCTGCGCACCGAAATCGCCGCACAGACGGCTGCCGCCGAAAGCCAGCCGCAGCCCGACCTCGAGACCGCCTGGCCCACCATGCCGCCGGTTGAAGCAACCGCCGAACCATCGGCCGCTCCCAGCGAATTGCCGCAGCCCACACTGACCCCCACGTTTGAAATCCCGCCCACCCAGGGACCCACGCCCACCAACACGCCCTGGTGGCGACGCACCCCCACCATCACGCCCACGCCCCAACCGGCCGCGGCCACCATGCTGATCAAACGCCCCGGTTTGTTTTCTAAGGTCAAATCGCCGCTCACCATCAGCGCCAACGCCATGCCCGGCGCGGACGGGCTGGTGTGGGTGGAGTTAATCGGCGAAGACGGCCGCAATCTGTATCAAACCCGCCTGAATTTTGCGGCCTATGCCGGGCGCAGCATCTCCATCGCGCCGGAAATTACCTTCGAATTGCTCGCGCCGGCCGAACTGGCCCGCCTGATCGTCAGCACGCGCGACCGTTTTGGCCGCGTTTCCGCGCTGACCTCCACCGACCTGATCCTGATCCAGATGGGCGAGGACCAGATCTACCCGGCCGGTTACGACCGCGAGCCGTACATCATCCGCGCGCCGCTTGAGAACCAGGTGATCAGCGGCGGCCTGCTGCAAATCACCGCGCTGGCCCGGCCGGTCAACGAAAACCCGCTGATTGTCGAATTGCTGGATGAACAGGGCGCCGTTCTGGCCAGCGAGTCGCTGGAATTGATTTTCCCAACCGGCGATCTCAGCCACACGCCCTTCGATGTTGTCCTCCCCTACACCGTCAGCCAGTCCACCAACGCCCGGCTGGTGTTCCGCCAGGAAAGCGCCGGTCGCATCCCTGGCACGGTAGCCCTGACCAGCCTGGAACTGAGCTTGCAGCCGTAATGATGGCAGAGCCGAAAATCATCATCAAGAGGACGGTCGCGGGACCGTCCTGTCTTGTTTTTGTGCGG
>CALMIB010000306.1 GCA_937863945.1 uncultured Longilinea sp. | reverse complement strand
GTTGCAGCGTTTCGCGCAGCACGGGGGCGGCGCCCTCCTGCCGGGCGCGCGCCAGAAATTGCGACGCGCCCTCGTCGAAGGCGCGCAACTGCTGCTCGCGCAGCGCGTCGATCAACTCAGCGCGTGAGGTAAAATAGGAATAGAACCCCATCGGCGAGATGCCCAGGCCGGCGGTGACGGCGCGGATGCTGATCTCCTCCGAACCGCGCTTTTCCAGCAGCTCGCTGGCCGCCGCCAGGATGCGCTCGCGCGTGGCTTTGCGTTGTTCAACGGTCTTCTTGGGTCGCGACATGGTGGACCAGGCCTTTCAAATCGGCGTAAAAACGCATATAATCAGGCACGGTTAATTTTACGCCGTACGCCAAAATAACACAAGCGAAAAAACAGGTGGAAATTGGGAATTCAAGCCATCCTCAACAGCAAACTCATGTCCAAATTCATGCTCCGGCTGGGGCATTACCTGCCGCCGCGCGCCGGGTATGCCGTGGCGCGCTTCCTGGGCACTTACCTGGGCAAGCGCACCTGGTTGGCGCCGGTTCAGGCTGTGCGCGCCAACCACTGGGTGGTTTCGGGGCAGCAGGCCAGCGGCCCCGAGCTGGACCGGTTGGCGCTCGAGTCGTACCGCACCTCGGCGCGCTGCATCTATGATTTTTACCATTACATGACCGCCCCCGAGGCGTTGAAAACGCTGGGGGAATTCACGCCGCAGTGCGAGGGGGTGTATGAGCGCGCCATGTCGCGCAGGGAGGGCACGCTGCTGGCCATGTGCCACCTGGCCAGCTTCGACCTGGTGGGGCGGGCGGCTGCGCTGCGCAACATGCCCATCTTTGCCATCACCGCGCCCGAAGCGCCCGGCGGCTATAAGATCGCCAATCAGTTGCGCCGCGAATACAACATCGAAGCCTACCCGGCCTCGCTGGAAACCGTGCGCATGGCCGTCGAGCGGCTGCGCAGCGGCGGCACGGTGGCCACCGGCGTTGACCGCCCATTTGCGGATTCAAATTACCGCCCGCGCTTTTTCGGGCTGCCGGCGGCCCTGCCGGTGGGGCACATCCGCCTGGCGCTCAAGCTGCGCCTGCCGGTGTTCGCCCTGGGCGGCCGCCTGCTGCCCGACGGCCGTTACCAGTTGTGGGCCTCCGACCCGATCGAGATGCAGTTGACCGGCGACAAAGACCAGGACGTGGTGCTGAACGCCGAGCGCGTGCTGGTCAAGATCGAGGAGTACATCCACCAGTTCCGCACGCAGTGGAACATGACCTATGCGGTCTGGCCGGAGGTGCTGCCGGCGGTGCCCTGATTTTGCGCTGGAACCGGCGCGATTGGCATCCACGAGCCATCTGGCGGGCTTTGCCTGCCCTGAAACGCGGGTTTTAACACCGTTTTTGCAGTTTGGTTGCGCTATTTTTACTGGAATAGTGTACAATCGATTGAAAGTCGGTGATTCGTGGAGAAAAGCGTGGTTCGTAAAATCGTCCTGGGTTTATTGCTGGCCATTTCGGGATATTTCATCCTGACCAACTTCACAGAGATGCAGGCGGTAGCTGTGCTGCTCAGGCAGGGCGATTGGCGTTTTTTGCTGCTGGGCGTGCTGATTGAAGGCCTGTGGCTGCTCAACGTGAACCAGAGTTACAAATCGTTATACCGCGCCGTGGGCATCGAGGAGAGCCGCAAAAAGCTCTTTTTGATGGCGACGGCGGCTTTCTTTATCACCACCATGGCGCCGGCCGCCGGCATGACCGGCCTGGCGGTGTTCATCGAACAATCCGGCAAGGAGAAGGGCCAGCCTGCGTCGCACGGCAAAGTGACGGTGGCCTGCCTCCTTTACCTGTTAGCCGATTACTTTGGGCTGCTGGCGGTCATCCCGCTGGCGCTGCTGATCCTGTGGCAGCGCAACCAGATCACCTCGTCGGCGATCATCGCCTCCATCCTCCTGCTTGTGCTGGCGGTGGGGTTGAGCACGCTGCTGATGCTGGGCGCGCGCTCTTCGCGCAAGCTGGCCGCCGTGCTGGGTTTTGTCATCGGCCTGGTCAACCGGGTCAGCGGCCTGCTGGTGCGCCGCCCGGTGGTGCGCCCCGATTTGGCGGTGAACTTCTCGCAGGATGTGTATGAGGGCGTTTCGTCGTTGCGCGAACAGCCGCAATTGCTGGTGCAGCCGCTGTTGCTGGGCCTGAACAACAAGGCGCTGATGATGGGCGTGCTGGTGGCGGTCTTTTTGGCCTTCAACATTCCGTTCACCATCCCGCTGCTCATCGCGGCCTACGCGCTGGGATATTTATTTGCAGTGGTGTCGCCCACGCCGTCGGGCATCGGCATCGTCGAAGGCGTGATGACGGTGGCGCTGCGCTCGCTGGGCATGCCGCTGGAAAACGCCGCCACGGCCACGCTGGCCTACCGCGGGTTCACCTTCTGGCTGCCGCTTGTGGTGGGTGGTTTCAGCTTCCGGCAGTTGCAAAAGGTGGAAAAGCCGGCGCTGCGATAAACCCTTCGCGGCTGTAGCGGCAATTCATGAATTGCCGCTACTGATTGAGCGTCTGATGGCGCCGGTCTCCTGCCCTCGAAGAGGGTCGACCGTGCGCCTCTTGGTTTTGGTCTGTGACCTCATTGCGATCCATCACCATAACGCATCCGACCCATTATCCCCAAATCACGTCGGAGATTTCAACATCCACGCTCTTTCCATCCAGCCAATAGGCGGCTGATGAAAACCGCCAATGCTGAGGTTCGCGTACCAGGCTTTTCCGGCATGGATTCATGTGGATGTAATCGACTTTTTGCT
>CALMIB010000305.1 GCA_937863945.1 uncultured Longilinea sp. | reverse complement strand
ATCGTCCAGGAAGCGGATGCTTCAGTAAAACGCAAACCAGACCTGCTCCCCATTCTGAAACAGGCCGGCGTGGTGGATTCGGGCGGCAAGGGCCTGTTCATCATCTGGGAAGGCATCCTGCGCCACCTGAAAGGTCAATCGCTTGAAACTGCCACTGCGGTTGTGCAACCGCTTGCGATGATGCAAATGGACCAAACAATGGAATCGATTGAGCCTGGTCAGGATTATGAAGTCGTGGTTGACTTCCGCCCCTCTACCCCGCTGGATCTGGAAAAATTCTACGCCGGGTTATCCGAAATTGGCACATCCATTCAGGTTGGCGAGGGAGATGGCATGTACCGCATGCACATCCACGTGCCCACCGAAAAGCGCTACGAACCCATCGATTACACCATGCAACTGGGTACGATTACCAAGGTGGCGATGGAAAACCTGATGGCGCAGATGGAAAGCCTGCAAACCGCGTCGGAATCGAACTTCAACCTGGCGCCCGTTGAACCTGGGCAAATTGCCGTAATCGCTGTCTCGCCGGGTGCCGGCATATCCCGCATTTTTGCCAGCCTGGGCGTCAGCGGCATCGTTGAGGGCGGCCAGACAATGAATCCCAGCACGGAAGAAATTTTGAAATCGTTTGAGAATCTTCCGACTGACAAAATTGTCATTCTGCCCAACAATAAAAACATCGTTTTGGCTGCGCAATCGGCTGCCAGTGTAACGGTCAAGAAAGTTGCCGTCATTCCCAGCCGAAGCGTCCCGCAGGGATTGTCGGCGGTTCTAAGGTTGGACCCGAATGGCGATTTTGAACATGTGGTCAAAGATATGACCAGCGCCATCGGGGATGTGGATACAGGCGAAGTGACGGTCGCCACCCGCAATGTGGAAATCAACGGCGTGCAGGTTCACGAAGGCGAAGTAATCGCGTTGCTCAACGGCACGCTGGTGCATGCCTCAGAAAACCTGGATGATGCCTGCCTCGGTTTGCTGGAGAAGGCTCATACCGAAGAGCGCGAACGCATCACCCTCTTTTTCGGGCAGAATGTGAGCAAGACGGATGTGAACCGCATAGTCGATAAGATTCGCAGCAATTATCCTTCTCACGAGATTGAAACGCACGAAGGCGGACAACCTCATTATCAATTCATTCTCTCCATCGAATAAACTATGCGGTCTGCCTGCATTCTGACAGATAATTCAGCCCAATTTCCAATCCCAACCTTTCCCGGGCGGGGATTGGTTCGAATTTTGGCGCACGATATCCGCCTGAACGGCCAGGTGCACCCCGCGGGAAGGGATCTTAAACTCAGTCAATTCCCTCATTCCACAGGTCCCGGTTCAAATCCTCGGCTGATTGCGCCGTCCGTTTCTGAGTTTCAAGAGATCCTGGGCAACCTGAGCCAGGATTTTGATGACATCCTGGTGATCTTGATGTCCTCCCATCTGTCGGAGGCCGTTAAGAATGCGATGGCCGCAGCCAAAGAAACTCAAGGCCGGTCGGTCATCACGGTCATCGATTCAGAAACCATCTCGGTAGGACTGGGTATTCTGGTGCAAATGGCTGCCAACTTGCTTGACGAGGGCCGGCCGATGGCAGAGGTGGAAAGAAGCATCCGCCACCGCATACCGCACATCTACACGCTTCTTTGTACACCGGGATTGACCTACCTTTCTAACGCCGGTTTTATTGAACCGAGCCAGGCTGCGGTGGGTGAATTCCTGGGCTTGCTGCCGATATTCTCCCTGGAGGAAGGCAAACTCTCGCCCCTGGAAAAAATGCGCAACTACCACGCTGTTCTGGTTTTTTTTCAGGAGTTTATAGATGAGTTTGACGAATTGGACTATATCGCCCTGCTGCAAAACGGTTCATTTAGCAACCCGGACCTGCGCCAATTGCGCCAGCACGCGGAAGACAGCTATTCATCCGCTCACTACATTGAGCACTTGCTTAATTTACCCCTGGTGACATTATTTGGGCCAAAGTGTGTAGGCTTGTTTGCAATCGAATCACTCTCCGGTAACAATTCGCTGCCTTGAACGCTGAAATGCCGATGAAAACCCGGGAATTTTTCTTCCAAACAGGGCAATGAATGAACTTTAAGGTAAAATAAGTTCATGCCCTCACCGTTTGAAAAATTACAACGCTACATTCGATTGGAATCCGAACGCGGATATGACAACCGGGCTGTTGTTGGTGGCCTGGATAAGATCATCCCCTGGTGGGAACCTGAAGCGAGAGCCAGCACAATCGCGGAAGAATCATTGCAGGCGATCCTCGAACGGCTGCGCACCTACCCAAAGGAAGAAACCGACGGGCGCCAACGCCTGGTAAATGAGCTGAATCAATTGCTGGACGGGGTGAGCAAGCTGCCCCGCCAGAATCCCGCGTCACCCCGGCCGCAACCAGCCCGGCCGACCCCACAGTCGGATCGGTCGAGACAGCCGGGAAACGCCTCCCAATCCTCTCGCAATGGACAGCCTTCCGACCGGCAAAGCCGGCCAGTGTCTCCACAACCGCCCAGGGTTCCACCGGCTCCGCCGCCTTCCAACGATGCACTGGAACAGGGGCTAAATGCCCCCGTGAGCGTCTTACAGGGAATTGGACCTTCAAACGCCAAAATCCTGTCCACCATCGGCATAAACACGCTGGATGACTTGCTGCATTACTACCCGCGCCGGTATGATGATTATTCAAAAATGAAACCCATCAACCGGCTCTCAGTCGGTGAAGTGGTAACCATCCTTGCCGCCGTCAAGCGTGTGGACAACCGCAGCCTGCATGGCGGAAAACGCGAGATCACCGAAGCGATTCTGGACGATGGCACCGGTGTACTGCGCGTCACGTGGTTCAATCAACCCTGGCTTGCCAGCCGGCTGCCCGCCGGCACGCAAATTGTCCTGTCCGGAAAGGTTGAAATGTACCTGGGGCGGCTGGTGATGAACAGCCCCGAATGGGAATACCTTGAACAGGAGCACCTGCACACCAACCGGATCGTCCCGGTTTATCCGCTCACGGCCGGGATCTCGCAAAAGCAACTCCGCAAAGCCATTTACCAGGTGGCTTCCTTCTGGGCGCCGCGCCACGGTGATTATTTGCCCACCAGTATCCGCGAATCAGGTGGTCTGGTACCGCTCTCCACCGCGCTGGCGCAGATCCATTTTCCCGAAAACCAGGCCAAACTGGAAGCAGCGCGAGAACGTCTCGCTTTCGATGAAATCTTTATGTTACAGATGGGCGTCCTCAGCCAGAAACAGTCCTGGCAGTCAGCGGTGGGGCAGGTGTTTGCAGCGCCTTCCGAGTGGCTGGCGCAAATTGAAGCAGGCTTGCCATTTGCACTGACCGAAGCGCAGCACCACGCGCTGAGCGACATCCAGAGCGATCTTTCCTCCGGCAGGCCGATGGAACGCCTCTTGCAGGGCGACGTGGGCTCAGGGAAAACAATCATCGCGGCGTTGGCGATGGCGATCATCGCCCGCGAAGGCGCACAATCCGCGCTGATGGCCCCCACCAGCATCCTGGCCGAGCAGCATTATCGTTCGTTACAAAAATTATTATGCTCCGAAGAGCCTGATCCGGGCAAACCCTTTAAACCCTCAGAGATCCGCCTGCTCATTGGCGATACTCCTCCGGCCGAGCGCGACGAAATCCTCAGCGGCCTTGCTGATGGGCAGATCAAGTTCCTGGTCGGAACCCACGCCTTGATTGAAGAGCCGGTCAACTTTCAGCGGCTTCAACTTGCGGTCATCGATGAGCAACACCGGTTCGGTGTGGCGCAGCGGGCAGCCCTTCGCAGCAAAGGTGAAAATCCGCATCTGCTGGTGATGACCGCCACGCCCATCCCGCGCTCGCTTGCGCTCACGGTGTATGGCGATCTTGATCTGACGGTGATCGACCAGATGCCGGTCGGCCGCCGGCCCATTGAAACGCACATCCTCATGCCGCTTGAGCGTGAACGCGGCTATCAGCTCATTCGCTCGCAGGTGAATGCCGGGTACCAGGCGTTTATCATCTATCCCCTCGTCGAAAAAGGCGAACGGGATGATGAAAGCAAAGCCGCGGTCGAAGAACACGCCCGTTTGCAGGCGGAAGTGTTCCCCCATCACGCCATTGGCCTATTACATGGCCGCCTGACGCCGGAAGAGAAGGATGCCGTGATGCGCCGCTTCCGCAACCATGAGACCGACATCCTGGTTTCCACCTCGGTAGTGGAAGTGGGGGTGGACGTGCCCAACGCAACGGTGATGCTCATCGAAAGCGCCAATCGCTTTGGCCTGGCTCAGTTGCATCAATTCCGCGGCCGCGTTGGCCGCGGGGAAGCGCAATCCTACTGCCTGCTCATTCCTGAAACGGACGAATCCTCAGAAAATGAACGCCTGCAGGCGATGGTGGAATCAAACGACGGTTTTGTCCTGGCCGAACGCGACCTGCAACAACGCGGTCCGGGCGACTTCCTGGGCACACGGCAGGCTGGCTTCTCCGAACTGCGCATGGCTTCCCTGACCAACGTGCGGTTGATTGAAAAGGCCCGCCAACTGGCCCAATTGCTCTTCATGCAGGATCCTGAGTTAATCCAACCGCAGAATCAGGCTTTGAAATCAGAAATTGCGCACTTTTGGGGCAACGGCCGCGGAGACGTCAGTTAGGCAGGAGGGCATCAAAATGGTGAGAGCAATTTTTCCGGGCACGTTTGATCCGATCCATTACGGCCATATCGATATTGCCCGCCGGGCAAGCCGGCTTTTCGATGAACTGATCATCGCGGTTTATGATAAGCCGCTTAAGAACCTGGTATTTACTCCGGAGGAGCGTCTCCACCTCGTCCGGCAAACCTTCACCGGCGAACCGAAAATCCGCGTGATGGGCTACAGCGGGCTGACGGTGGAATTTGCGCGCTCCGTCCATGCGCAGGTAATTGTGCGTGGGTTGCGTGTGTTTTCAGATTTTGAACAGGAATTCCGCATGGCGCTTGCAAACCACCGCCTGCTGCCGGAAATTGAGGTGGTCGCCCTGATCACCAGCGAGCAGCACACGTTCATGTCCTCGACAACCGTACGCGAGATCGCTTCACTGGGCGGCGACGTCACCAGCATGGTTCCGCCTCAGGTCGCGGTGGCTCTGAAGAACCGGTTTGACGAATTAGGCGATTCTCATCAGACAATGCACGTTACCTCGCTAAGGGATTAAGCATCCTGGCTCGAAAATTGCAACCTGTGGTTGACTGAATTTGCGCGGAGGATTGTATGGACATTTTGCATCTTGTTGATCGACTGGAAGAACTATTCAACGAAAGCAGGCCAATCTGGTTTACCCACAGCGTGATCGTGGATGAGGATCGGATGTTGGATCTGATCGATCAGATGCGTGTTTCCATCCCGGAAGAAATCAAAAAAGCCCAGCAATTGCTGGCCAACCGCGACCGTCTGCTTGCCCAGGCACAGGAAGAAGCCTCACGGACCGTTCAACTGGCTCGCGACCGGGCCGACCAGGTGGTCGATCGCGATCCAATCGTACAGGCCGCCCAGGTACGCGCGGAACAGATCATCGCCCAGGCACGGGCTGAAGCAGAATTGACGCGCCGTGAGGCAGATGACTATGTTCAGACTTCCCTCTCCAATTTACTGAAGGAATTGGAGCGGCTGACCAGCCAGGTAAACAACGGCATTCAGACCCTGCAATCGGAAAAATTGCTGGCCCAACAGCCCAAAGAATAATTCCGCGGAATCAATCAAACGGCAGGTCACGCAGACCTGCCGCTTTTTCAAATTTGGATACGAAATATGATGCGGCGAAGCAGGATTGCAACTATTCTTCTTCGACCGGTTCATCTTTCAGGCGTTTCCAGCGGGGCGGTTCAGATTGCGGCGGATACAGCGCTATTCCGAGCACCTCGTCCATGTGCTCCACCGGGATAATCTTTAAATCGGTCAGCACCTTTTTGGGGATATCGATCAGGTCTTTCAGGTTACGGGCCGGCAGCATGATCGTTTTCAAACCAGCGCGATGCGCAGATAATACCTTTTCGCGCACGCCGCCCACCGGCAACACCTTACCGCGCAGGGTGATTTCTCCGGTCATACCCACTTCTTTGTATACTTTCCGGTTGGTAAACGCGGAAATCAAAGCCGTGGCGATCGTGATGCCCGCGCTGGGACCGTCCTTAGGGATCGCACCTTCCGGAATGTGGATATGCACATCCAGTTGTTCGTATATATCGCTTTCAAGTTGAAGCTCTTCCGAGCGTGACTTCAGGTATGAAAGCGCGGCATGGGCAGACTCTTGCATCACATCGCCAATCTGGCCGGTGATTTGCAGATTGCCCTTGCCCTCCAGGATAAGCACTTCCACCGGCATAATCTCACCGCCGTTTTCGGTCCATGCCATGGCCGTCGCCACACCCACCTCATCCTGGCGTTCCGCCTCAGTCATGAAGAATTCCGGCGGCCCGAGAAACTTTTCTACCATGGAAGCTGTCAGGCGGGAGGGATAATGCTTTTTTTCAGATTTCAAGCGGGCCACTTTGCGATACATACGCCCGATTTCGCGTTCCAGGTTGCGCACACCCGCTTCGTAGGTATATTCGCGGATAATTTTCCGCAGTGCCGCATCTTCAAAGACGATCTTTTCATCACTCAAACCGCTTTCATCGATCTGGCGCGGGATCAGGAACCGGCGGGAAATTTCAAGTTTCTCCTCCTCAATGTACCCGGGGAATTCCAGCACTTCCATGCGATCCAGCAGCGCCGGCGGAATGGAGCCCAGGCTGTTGGCCGTGGTGATGAACATGACCCTGGATAAATCGAATGGCATTTCAATGTAATGATCTGAAAAGGCGAAATTCTGCTCCGGGTCCAACACTTCCAGCAAAGCTGCCGCCGGGTCGCCGCGGAAATC
>CALMIB010000304.1 GCA_937863945.1 uncultured Longilinea sp. | reverse complement strand
ATAACTTATTTTTTAGTTTTTCTAAAAAAATTTACCGGATTTAACAAAAACACCCCTTTCCAGGGATGTTTTCCATAAAAAGCGGGCGACCGGATTCGAACCGGCGAATGTCAGCTTGGAAGGCTGATGCCTTACCACTTGGCGACGCCCGCATGATCAGGCATTATTCTACCGTTGAGCCTCGCTCTGGTCAAGATATTGCACCGATTTCAGCATGCGCCGATCACGCCTGGCGCGATACGGAGGAATCATGAACCCATCCAAACGATTGCGCCTTGCGCTCATCATCCTCGCAGCGGCCGTCGCGGCATTCGTGTTTGCCGATTTTCACCTGGCAAAATCCAATACCAACACTTCATCTAATCGCACCAGCGCCCATACCGCTGCGCCAGACGATTACCAACCGGGTAACATGCTGCTGTATATCGCAGCCGGCGACGACAATACACTGTCCCAGGCGTTGGCGCAGGCAGTTTTTGACCATGCGGGCACTTCCGGGTATTTCTCGCCCGTCCTGCTCGCAAACACTCCCCAGGCGGACCAATTTCCGTCCGTGCTGGTCAGCGCGAGCGGCGAAAAATTCCTCTGGACGCCGGTGCATTCGCAGTCAACGCTAAAAATCAAGCTGGTCTTCTCGAATTTCCGTGCTGTCGACTCGATCGATTCCGGACCTGAGACCATCATCTTTCCGGCGCAAAACGATAGCCCTGCCATCGAGGGCAGCGGCCAGGCAGAACAGGTGGATCAATCCTTTGGGCTGATCTCTCTGCCCGGCTACCGCAGGCTGATCACCCGCTCGGCAGCCAAATCCGTG
The DNA here is from genome assembly GCA_937863945.1 of uncultured Longilinea sp. Lineage (GTDB taxonomy): Bacteria > Chloroflexota > Anaerolineae > Anaerolineales > Anaerolineaceae > Longilinea. Next base: position 4,463 of record CALMIB010000304.1, on the reverse strand, counting down.
GTGGAAAATCTCATCGAGATCGTCAAGCTGGATTAATCGGTCAGGTGAGGTTAAATGGCGGACGGCCGGTCCCGTCACCGGCCGTCCTTTTCAGTTGGGGCCCTGCGATGATTGCGGTCGCAGGGTAGGACCTTCTGGGTCACTCATTACTGGTAATTCTCATAAATCGACAGGACGATATCCGCGTACCGGTAGCCCATGTCCATCGGGCCGTAGGCTTTCAGGGCATCGCGTACGTTCCCGTGGCGCGCGACCAATCCGGCCAGCATGCGTGTGCCGTAGGAGATGTTGTATTCGGGCTCAAACAATTCATCCATACTGGGGCGCGAGGCAAAGCACGGCCGTCCGCTGCACATGAACTGTTCCGCCAGCCCATCGCGCGGCATGACCTGCATCAACCCCACCGCGCCGCTGTGCGAGTAAGCATCTGCTTTGCCTCCACTTTCCTGCAGCATCACCGCCGCAATCAGGCGCGAATCCAATTCGACTTCCGCAGCGTAACGCTGTATCCATCCACACCACTGGAGGATGCTGTCAGGGTAGCTGGAAGGCAGCGAACATTCATCCGCGTTCCCGGCAGGCTGCCCGGCAACCGCTTCGATCCCCGGTTGAGCTTGCGTCTCAGCCGCGGCTTCGACGGCGCCAGCCGTCGCTTCGTCCTGTGCCGGCGCGGCGGCTACCGGCGGGACGGTCGCCGCGATGACAGTGATTTGCGGACTGGCGATCAGGCGTGTGATGCCCACCAATACCAGGCTGCTGATTAGAATTGCTGGAAAAACGGCTCGCTGGATGCTATTCACGGCTCTACCTCATTTCATCGTGGTAGCATCCATTATAGATATTATGTTCTATTTAAGCAAGGGGTTTACCTTAAAATATCGAACGGATTTTCAAACAAAAGGCGCCATTCGACGCTTCTTGAAAACAACCTACGCTTGCATTCCAATGATCCGGTCGAAAGCGAGCCGCAACAGCCGTTCGATTTCATCCGCGGTCCGGGCGTACGCCTCCGGCGGGCCGCCGGTCGGGTCGGCCACGGAGCCATTTTCGCCGGCCAACTCGGCCAACGTGAACACCCTGCCCCGCAACGGCCGAAACTCAACCTGGAGCGCTTCCTTGTGCCCCGGCTCCATCGTCACGATCACCGGAAACCCGCCCAGCAATGCCGCATCTACGATGCGCGAGCGGTGCGCGCTCAAATCCACGCCGCGGTACGCAAATTGCGCCACCACCACCGGATCGGCCGGGCGGTCTTGCGGCGCCCAGGTGCCTGCCGATTCGATCCGCCAGCCCTGTGCGTCGATCCCTTTCTCCCTGAGAATCAAGCGAAACAAGGCTTCCGCCATGGGAGACCGGCAAATGTTAGCCGTGCAAACAAACAGGACCGCGGGGGGTTGCTTTGCCTGCGGCTTGCCCATGCAGGTTACCGCTCCATGCTGATGACTTGCGATTCCCAGCGGTGCCAGCCGCCGAACCGCTCTTCAAGGATTTTCCGCCCCTCGCCCGGCGACTGCTGCCCGGCCAATTCCATGTCAGCATCCACCATGATGCGCACCAGTTCGTGGAAATGCACGCTCGGTTTCCAATTCAGTTTCGCCTGCGAACGGCTCGGATCGGCCAACAGGTAATTCACCTCGGTCGGGCGGAAGTAGCGCGGATCGATCCTGACATACTGGTCCCAATTCAGGCCCACATACCCAAAGGCTTCGTCCAGGAATTCGCGCACCGAATGTGATTCACCTGTGCCCATCACGTAATCATCGGCGCTGTCCTGCTGCAAGATTCGCCACATAGCTTCGACATATTCCGGCGCGTAGCCCCAATCGCGGCGCGAATCCAGGTTGCCCAGGTACAGCGCCTTCTGGGTCCCGGCGATAATGGCCGCCAGGGCGCGGGTGATCTTGCGGGTGACGAAGGTTTCGCCGCGGCGCGGGGATTCATGGTTGAACAGGATGCCATTGGAAGCATACAGGTGATAGCCTTCGCGGTAATTGCGCGTCACCCAGTAGGAATACACCTTCGCGGCGGCGTACGGGCTGCGCGGCTCAAAGGGCGTTTCCTCGTTTTGCGGAGGTTTGGCGCCGCCAAACATCTCGCTCGAGGATGCCTGGTAAAAACGCGTTTCCAGTTTGGCTTTGCGGATGGCTTCGAGAATGCGGATGGTGCCCAGGCCGGTCACATCGCCGGTGTATTCGGGCATGTCGAAGCTCACCCGCACGTGGCTTTGCGCCGCCAGGTGATAGATTTCGTCCGGCCGGATGTTGTAAATCACGTCCAGCAGGCTGTCCGCGGTGGCCACGTCGCCGTAGTGCAGGTACAGGTGCACCGGTTCGCCGTTGCTGTGCGGGTCGTGGTAAATGTGGTCAATGCGCCGCGTGTTGAACGTGCTGGCGCGGCGGATCAGGCCGTGGACTTCGTACCCCTTTGAAAGCAACAACTCGGCCAGGTAAGAACCGTCCTGACCGGTGATGCCGGTGATGAGCGCTTTTTTCAAAATTCCCTCCAGATTGTCATGCGGGACCAGTGGACTGATTTGTAACCCGCACGCCGCAAGTATAATCACACCCGACCGGGCTGTCAAACAAAAAGAGCAGCGGCCGGATTGCCGCTGCTCTTAGATGGTCGCATGACCTCACGCTACAGGAGCTTTGCTCTTCTTTTTCACATCCTCATGGATGGGTTCGACCTGTTTGCTGAAAAATAGTTCATTCTTCTCTTTGTCCAGGTCCACCAGAACGGTGTCACCCTGAGCAAACTCGCCCGAGAGCAGGCTGATGGAAAGCGGGCTTTCCACATGCTTTTGCAGCGCGCGGCGCAGCGGCCGGGCTCCAAAAGCCGGGTCGTATCCCACCGAAGCCAGCCAGTCGCGCGCGGCATCCGACAGGCTCACCTGCAAGCCGTGCTCTTCCAGGCGCTGGCGGACTTCCTTCATCTGAAGCGTCACAATCTGGCCCATCTGTTCCAGGCTGAGCGGCGAGAACATGATGATCTCGTCGATCCGGTTGAGGAATTCGGGGCGGAAGGTGGACTTCAAGGCGGTATTGATTTTCTCCTCCGAAAGACGGTCTTCAGTATTGTTGGAGGACTGCAGGAAGCCCAGCGTGCCGCTGCGGCGCACGTATTCGGTGCCCAGGTTGCTGGTCATGATCAGCACCGTATTGCGGAAATCCACCAGCCGGCCCTGGCCGTCGGTCAGGCGGCCGTCGTCCAGGATTTGCAGCAGGGCATTCCAGACTTCGGGGTGCGCCTTTTCGATCTCGTCGAACAGGATCACGCGGTACGGGCGGCGGCGCACGGCTTCGGTCAGTTGGCCGCCTTCTTCATACCCCACGTAGCCGGGCGGCGCGCCAAACAGACGCGACGCGGTGTGCTGCTCGCGGTATTCACTCATGTCCAGGCGCACCATGGCATCTTCATCATCGAAGAGGAATTCAGCCAACGCCTTGGCCAGCTCGGTTTTGCCGACGCCGGACGGGCCGATGAAGATAAACGAGCCGATCGGCCGGCGCGGATCCTTGAGGCCGGAGCGCGCGCGCCGGATGGCGTCGGAGATGGCGTGAATGGCTTCTTCCTGGCCGATGATGCGCTCGTGCAGGCGCTCTTCCATGTGGAGCAATTTCTCTGACTCGGTTTCCATCATCTGGCTGACCGGGATGCCGGTCCACTGGGCAATGACCTGGGCGATGTCGTCCACATCCACCACCTCGTCCAACTTGTGCTCCACTTCCCATTTATCACGCAGCTCGTTGAATTCAGTTTCCAGGCGGATGCGCTCGGCCTTCTTGCGGGCAGCGCGTTCATAATCGCGTTCCAGGCCGGCCTGTTCTTCTTCAGCGGTCAGGCGGTCCAGTTCCGATTTCATTTCCTTCAGGTCGCCCGGCAGCGAGTAAAGCGCCACGCGCAGCTTTGCGGCTGCCTCGTCCATCAGGTCGATGGCCTTGTCCGGCAGGTGGCGGTCGGTGACATAGCGAGTGGAAAGCCGCGCCGCTGCTACCAGGGCCTCGTCGGAGAAGCGCACCTTATGATGAGCCTCGTAACGGTCGCGCAGCCCGAAGAGCATCTGGATGGTGTCTTCCAGGCTGGGTTCGTCCACGTAAACCGGGGCAAACCGCCGTTCCAGCGCCGAATCCTTCTCGATGTGCTTGTGATATTCGTCCAGCGTGGTTGCGCCGATACATTGCAATTCGCCGCGCGCCAGGGCCGGTTTGAGCATATTGGAAGCATCCATCGCGCCCTGCGCCGCGCCTGCGCCGATGACGGTGTGCAATTCATCAATGAACAGGATGATCTCGCCCTCAGAACGCTGCACCTCTTCGATGGCAGCCTTCAGGCGTTCTTCAAATTCGCCGCGGAAGCGCGAGCCAGCAATCATGGCACCCAGGTCCAGCGACACCACGCGCTTACCGGCCAACAGTTCGGGCACGTCATTGGCGGCAATCTTTTGTGCCAGGCCTTCGACAATA
>CALMIB010000303.1 GCA_937863945.1 uncultured Longilinea sp. | reverse complement strand
TATTCCGGCTGGAACGACCTGGGTTACGGCTACGTGATCGTCATCGATCACGGCAACGGCTGGCAGACCACGTACGCGCACCTCAGCCAGATCTACGCTGGCTGCGGCGCCAGCGTCACACAAGGCGCGACCATCGGCCTGATGGGCAGCACCGGCAACTCCACCGGCCCGCACCTGCATTTTGAAATGTACAGCGACACTTACGGCAAGGTCAACCCGCACCAGTTCCTGCAGTAGATCTGAACCGGCTCATGTGTCATTGAACCTCCGGCGGTCCTGGGATCGTCCGGAGGTTTTTTGAGGATTACTGGCAAAGCCAGCGTGACTGGAAAGCGCTTTTGCGTTATAGTTAATTCATCGGGTAAAGAGCGCAATAATAATGCGCATAGCTGCTCGACCCCTGGCAGAGAAAGGACCTGGCAGATCATGATCGCGGATATTCGGCCTTCACCTATCGCAGGAACCTGGTACAGCGCAGATCCCACGCGGCTGGCCCGCCAGGTGGATGCCTACCTGCAGGCGGCCGTGCTGCCCTCCCTGGAAGGGGAGGTGATCGGCCTGATCAGCCCGCATGCCGGGCATCGTTATTCCGGGCGCACGGCCGGGTATGCCTTCCGCGCGGTGCAGGGACAGCATTATGACTTGGTGGCGGTGATCTGCCCGCTGCACGGGTATTTCCCCGGCGACTTGCTGACCACGGGCCACAAGGCCTACAGCACGCCGTTGGGGCCGGTGTGGGTGGATTCCGCGGCCGTTGAGGCATTGGACGAAGCCCTGCAACAGGTTTCTCCCGTGAAATTGGCTCGCATTGTGAACGATTCGGAACACTCGTTGGAAATTGAGCTGCCCTTCCTGCAACGGGCGCTGGCGGACGAATTTCAATTGCTGCCGGTGATGGTGCGCAGCCAGAGCAAAGCCGCGGCGCGCGCGCTGGGCGAGGCGTTGGGGCGCGTGCTGGCCGGCAAGCGCGCACTGCTGGTGGCCAGCACCGATTTGTCGCATTTTTATCCGCAGGAGATCGCCGAACAACTGGATAAAACCATGCTGCAGCAGATCGCGGATTTCTCGCCCGAGGGCGTTTTTCGGGCCGAGGAAAGCGGCGCTGGCTTTGCCTGCGGGTTTCCCGCGGTGGCGGCGGTGCTGTGGGCGGCGCGCGCCCTGGGCGGCAACGCGGTCCGGGTGCTGCACCACAGCACCTCGGCGGATGAAACCGGCGATGCCAGCCAGGTGGTCGGGTACGGCGCGGCCGCGATTTTGAAGAAGGACAGCCATTGACCACCTTCGTCCAGGTTGCCGTCAACGTCCCGTTGAGCGGGCCGGGGGTTTTTGACTATCATCTGCCCGAAGAAATGGAAGGGACGGTTTTGCCCGGCTGCCTGGTGATCGTGCCATTTGGCCGGCAAACCGTGCAGGGATTGGTGCTGCAGTTGACAGCGGAAAGCGCGGTGCCTGAGACGCGCCCGGTGCAGGCCCTGGTGGACCCGCAGCCTGCCCTGACCGCCGCGCAGATGGAGCTGGCGCGCTGGATGTCCGGGGAAACGCTCTCGCCACTGGCAGCCTGCATCGACGCCATGCTGCCCCCGGGATTAAGCCAGCACAGTGACACCGAATATGGATTGAATGAAGAAAAGCTCTCATCCAATGAAACCTTCACCCCGCTGCAAAATCGCCTGGTCGCGCTGCTGCGGCAGCGCGGCCGGCTGCGCGGCCGGCAGGTGGACGCGGCCCTGCCGAAAGTGCGCTGGCGTGAAGCGGCCGAGCCCCTGGTTCACAGGGGCGTGCTGACCACCCGGCCGGTGCTGCTGCCCCCATCGGTACAGCCTAAAAAAGCACGCACGGCCTGGTTGATCGCTACCCCGGAGACCCTGGCCGACCGGATCGACAATATTGGCAAAGCGGGCAGCCCAGCGTTGGAGCGTCGCAGGCGCGCGCTGCAGTTTTTGCAGGGCGAAACGCTGCCCGTGGAGGTCGCCTGGGTGACGGCGGCCAGCGGGGCAACACTGGCCGATTTGCAACTCCTGGCCGAAAAGGACCTGATTGCACTGGGCGAGACCGAGATCTGGCGCGACCCGCTGGCACAAATTTCGCCGGCAGCCTATCTGGCCCCCGAATTGACCGGCGGGCAGCAGGCGGTGCTGGCACAGGTGATCGATGGGCTGCGCCGACCGGCTGCGGCAAAAGCGCCAGTGCCTTATCTGCTGCATGGCGTCACCGGGTCTGGCAAAACCGAAATTTACCTGCAGGCTGCTGCTGAGGCCTTGCGCCAGGGCCGGCAGGTGGTGATCCTCGTCCCGGAAATCTCGTTGACCCCGCAAACCGTCCGACGCTTCCTGGGTCGATTTCCCGGTCAGGTTGGACTGGTGCATTCGAAGCTCTCGCCCGGCGAACGCTTTGATACCTGGCGGCGGGCGCGCATGGGCCGGCTGAACGTGATCGTCGGGCCGCGCAGCGCGTTGTTCACGCCGCTGCCGCGCCTGGGGTTGATCATCGTCGATGAATGTCACGATGATTCCTATTACCAGGACGATTTTACGCCCGTCTATCATGCCGTGCAGGCGGCGCTGGAATATGCGCGCATCACCCGCAGCGTGGCATTGCTCGGTTCGGCAACGCCGGATATCGGCCTGTATCACCGCGCGGAACGGGAGCGCTGGCACCTGCTGGAGCTGCCCGACCGTATCCTGGCCCACCGGCAGGTGCTGGCGGCCCGCTCATCCGGGACCGGCGCGGCGTTGCCTGAGTTCAAGGGGGAAAGCGAGGCGGCCTTCCTACCGCTGCCGCCGGTGAATGTGGTGGACATGCGCCAGGAGTTGAAAGCCGGCAACCGCTCCATCTTCAGCGGTGTTCTGCGCGAATCGCTTGCACGCGTATTGGAAGCCGGCCAGCAGGCGATCCTGTTTCTCAACCGGCGCGGCTCCGCCACCTATGTGTTCTGCCGCGAATGCGGCGCCGCGCTGCGCTGCCCGCGCTGCGACCTGCCCCTGACCTTTCACAGCGACAGCGAGGATTTGCAGTGCCATACCTGCAATTACCGCCGCCAGATGCCCAAACACTGCCCGGCTTGTGGCAGCAGCTCCATTCGACAGTTCGGCACCGGCACCGAGCGGGTGGAAAGCGAGGCGCAGGCAGCCTTTCCCGGCGCGCGTACGCTGCGCTGGGACGCGGAAAGCACCCGCCAGAAGGGCTCGCATGAAATCCTGCTTTCGCATTTCAGCCGCCACCAGGCGGATATCCTGATCGGCACGCAGATGCTGGCGAAAGGCCTGGATTTGCCGCTGGTGACGCTGGTGGGCGTGGTGCTGGCGGATGTGGGGCTGAATATGCCGGATTACCGCGCGCCGGAACGCGTGTTTCAATTATTGACCCAGGTCGCCGGCCGCGCCGGGCGCAGCCCGCTGGGTGGACAGGTGATTTTGCAAACCTACCAACCCGAAAGCAAGGCCATCCAGTTCGCGGCCCGGCACGATTATCACGGTTTTTTGCGCCAGGAGCTGGAAGCGCGCCGAAAAATCAACTATCCGCCGTTTTCGCGGCTGGTGCGGCTGGAACTGCGCGGCCGCGACGACGCCCGGGTCGCAGAAGAAGCCCGGCAAATGGCCGAGCGCTTGCGCTGGTGGATCGAGCAGGAGGGGTTGGGTTCCACCGATCTGATCGGCCCTGCGCCCTGTTTCTTTGCGCGCCAGAACGGCTTGTACCGCTGGCAGATTCTACTGCGCGGTCCCGATCCGGCTCGCCTGTTGCACGGAAAGAACCTGGGCGAGTGGCGCGCGGCGGTGGATCCGGTCAACTTGCTCTAAATTTGGGAACAAAAAAACCGGCGCATCCTCAAGACGCGCCGGTTTCGTTTTTCAACGGTGTTGGAGTTACGGCAGCACGTACCACGGGTTGATAAACGCGCCGAAGTAGCGGATTTCAAAGTGCAGGTGCGGTCCGGTCGAGTTGCCGGTGGAACCGGCGTACCCAATCACGTTGCCGCCGTAAACGCTCTGTCCGCAGCGCACGTTGACCGAACTGAGGTGACCGTAAACCGTGTGATAGCCGTTGCCGTGATCGATCATGATCATGTTGCCATAGCCGCCGTTGATCCAGCCGGCGTACACCACCACGCCGCCGTCGGCAGCGTAAATCGGCGCGCCGGATCCGGCTGCGATGTCGATGCCCAGGTGTCCGTCCCAGAAATCGTTACCGGAGACGGAATGGTTATCCGCCGGCCAGACGAACGCGCCGGAGCCGTACACGCCGCCGGCCGGGATTTCGCATTGGTCGGAAATGGACTTGTTCGCGCCAGAGGAGGGCCGCCAGAAGGTTGGCACCAGCCAGGTGCGCTGCCATTCACGGCTTCCGCCGGGGATCATGACGTAAGAGCCGGGCTCAAGCTGCGGGTTGGTCACGTCCAGGCGGTTCCCCGGGAAGAACAGGATCTGATCGGGGGTGGATTTGTATTCCGCTGCCAGGGTATCGACGGTATCGCCTTCCTTGACCTGGGTGTAAATGCCGTCGGTTGGCGGAATGATCAGCGTTTGCCCGATCGAGATCAGATCGGGATTGTCGTTGAGCACGTTGTAGTTGGCCCACAAAATGGTTTCTGGTTCAACGCCATAATACTTTGAGATGCCGAAGATCGAATCGCCGGCCTCGATGGTGTATTCCTCGGCCGCCTGGCGGTCGTCGCTGGAAATGATGGTGTTGAGGCTGGAAAGACGCGCGAGCGACTCAACCGGCGCAGCGGCCGGAAGTTCGGGCAGCGCAGCCGTCGTGGAGCTTTGTTCGGGGATGAATTTTTCTGCCGATGGGGCTGCCGAAGCCGGCGTGCCGGTAAATTGCAGCAGCAGAATTACGCCAAAAGCCACCATTAATGCTGCGATCCCCCAGGAAATGACCGGGAGCCAGACATCTACCAGTAAAGAACGCCTGGTTGCATCTGGGCCCCCGGATTGGGGTTTTGCTTGCTTCAAGCTCACATATCCTCCGTAAGTGTTTCCAGGAATTCCTGGTTGTTTCTGCTTTTTGACATGCGCTGCAAGATCGCTTCGGTTGCCACGGCGGTATCCATACCGGCGCCCTGCGGGGCAGGGGCGATCATTTGCAGGTACATGCGGCGCATCAACCACACGCGCGCCAGCACATCCGGGCCGAGCAGCAATTCCTCGCGGCGGGTCGATGATCGTTCGAGATCGATGGCCGGGAAGGTGCGGCGTTCCTGCAGCTTGCGCGACAGGTGCAGTTCCATGTTGCCGGTGCCTTTGAATTCTTCGTAAACCACGTCATCCAGGCGCGAACCCGTGTCCACCAGCGCGGTGGCGATGATGGTCAGCGAGCCGCCTTCTTCGATGTTGCGGGCGGCCCCGAAGAAGCGCTTGGGCGGGTACAGCGCCGAGGGATCCATGCCGCCGGAGAGCGTGCGCCCGGAGGGGTTGACCACCAGGTTATAGGCGCGCGCCAGGCGGGTGAGTGAATCCATCAAGATCACCACGTCGCGGCCGGTTTCCACCAGGCGCTTGGCGCGCTCCAGCGTAATTTCGGCGGTGCGCACGTGCGAGGTGACCGGTTCATCGAAGGTCGAGGCCACCACCTCGGCGTCCACCGAGCGGTCCATGTCGGTCACTTCTTCGGGGCGCTCGCCGATGAGCGCCATAATCAGGTGTACATCGGGGTGTTTGGTCGAAATGGCATTGGCAAGCTGCTTGAGAATGGTGGTTTTGCCGGCCTTGGGCGGCGAAACGATCATCCCGCGCTGGCCGCGGCCAATCGGGGCAATCAAATTGATCAACCGGGTGGAGAGAGTTCCACGGTCGGTTTCGAGATCAAAGCGTTGATCCGGGAATACCGGGGTCAGGTTTTCGAAAACCGGGCGGCGTTGCAGATTTTCCGGGTTTTCGCCGTTGATGGACTCCACTTTGAGCAAGCCGTAGTGGCGCTCCGATTCGCGCGGCGGCCGCACGGCGCCGATGACCATATCGCCATTGCGCAATTCATAGCGGCGCAATTGGGCCTGCGAGACGTACACGTCCTCCGGGCCGATACGGTAATTAGTGCGCAGAAAACCGATGCCCTCCGGCATGATTTCGAGAATCCCGCCGCGCACTTCGAGCCCCTCCCGCTCAGCCTCAGACTGGCGGATGCGGATGATCAGGTTTTCTTTTTTCAGGCGATGTGCGTCGGCAACGTTCAAATCTTTGGCCATTTGACGCAGGGAAGCCAGCGAATTGTTCTCAAGCTCAAGTATTTTCATGGAAGCATTCATCCGTGAATAGAAAGGGTAATTTTATCACAAGCAATATTCCAGCTCTTTTTCAAGCTGGCTTGGGCATATATGCAATTACATGGTTTGGGTAAAAAGAAGTGTGGTTGGCTTTCCCGTCGGTTCAAAGTCCGGCGGAGAAAGCAGATTCAGACATCTGGTAAATCTCCGTAAAGAGATTATAACATGGCGGAAAATGTCATGCAAGTTGACCGCCTGAAACACAGCAGTTCTCAATATGGAGAAGTAGGGAAAAGCATTGGCG
>CALMIB010000302.1 GCA_937863945.1 uncultured Longilinea sp. | reverse complement strand
ATCGCTGGCGGTCTTGCCGGTTTCAGTCAGGGCAGCCTGAAAGCGGCCCAATTCTCCCTTATAATCCGCCATTAATATCCCTTCGCCGTTCACGCGTGCGGCCTGGGGTTCGGGGGTGGGGCTGGGCGTGGCGGTGTAGCGCGGCGTGGGCTGGATGGCGTTGGGCGTGGGCGTGCGGTAGTTGGCCGGGGTCACCTGCGGCAGGGGCGTGCCCTGGAACACCCACGAGGTGGGCGTGGGTTCGATTTGCGCCATGCCGGAAATGTCGGCCACGTAGTCGATGGCGCTCTGGCAGACAGGCTCAAAGTAAGCCGAAACGTTTTCCCAGGTGAGCGGCTGGCGCGCACGCCAGGCAGCGTTGATTGCGCGCATCAGGCAGCCGTTGCCGGCGTTGTAGTTCACCAGGGTGAAGCGCCACAGGTCCAGGTAGCTGGCCACGTCACCGGGCAGATATTCGGTGATGTTGGAGATGGTGCGGCCGACCTGCGCGCAGTTGGCCGAGAGCCCCTCGGCGAAGACGCGCACGCTGAAGGCTGCCTGCGACAGGTCGATGCCCATCGGGCAGTTCTCGCACGAGGCGTTGACCTTGCTGACCAGCGCGCCGCGCAGCATGTTCTGAAGGTCGGCGTCCAGGTTGCCAAAGCCCAGGTCGCAGGACGACTGGTCCAGCACCAGCGGGCAGAACTGGCTGAAGAAACTCGGGTTCCACAGCAGCACGGTGTCGGCGCCCTTTTCGGTGAGCTGGCCCAGCCCGGCTTCCTTATAGGACTGGTAGATGCCCGGCCAGAGCTGGCTTTCGCGGCTGAACATGTTTTTCATCAGCAGGGCGGGCACGCCGGTATCCTGCGCGGCCTGCCAGATTTCGGCGTCGAACTGGTTTTGCCATTGCTCGAGCTGCGGGCGGGCCTTCTCCAGGCCGCACTCATTGGCCAGGTAGGGCGCTTCCAGACCGCCAGCCTCGCAGCCGGTCACGTCCACCTCGCCGTTGGTGATCAACGCGCCGGCCAGGTAGTAAAAGGCTTCGGAAGTGCCCAGGTCGGCCGGGTCGGGCGGGGTGGTCAGCCACTCGGGCGGGCCGCCGATCTCAGGGAAGACCTGCCAGGTGTCGGCGCACGAGGCGATCGGCCCGCCGCGCCACTGGCTGCTGATGATGTCAACGTAGTAGAAGGGTGCGTCGCTGGAAGCCTGGTCGGGCGACATGAAGTCGCCGCGCGGCAGGATGCGCACCAGCCCGGTGTAGGTGGGGCTGGTGTCGCCAAAGCTGGAGTCGGCCCAGAATTCGATGGTCAGGCCGCGCTCGCCGGTGGGCTGGAGCGGCAGGGTGCAGTTGTCGGCCGGGCAGCTAAACGGCTGCCCGTTGATGCTGCCGTTGATGCGGATGATGGATTCGTTGGGCAGGGGTTCTTCGCCGGTGAGCATCAGTTCGGGCACGGCGGCGCAGGTGTTGGCCGGGAATTGCAGGTCGCAGCCGGCAATGGAGAGCCAGACGGCCGGCGGGGGCAGTTCCACCTCGACCTCGCGCGTGCCTTCGTAAGTGGAGAGCGGATACAGGTAGAGGCCCTTGCATTCGGCGGAGTTGTCGGTGCAGGTGGTGGTCGTGCGCCATTCGGTGAAGATGGTCTGGCCGCAGGCGGTGAGGATCTCGTCCTCGGTGGGCGCGCCTTCGTGCTCGATGTACATGCGGCAGGCGATTTCGTTATTCGACCAGCGCGCCAGCCACCATTCGGTCTCGGTGAAGGCCACAGTCAGGGTGGTTTTCCGCTGATATTCTTCCGGGGTGGGTTCTGGAGTGGGCTCTTCGTCTTGCGCGAACACCGGCGTCAGGCCGCGGCCCAGCCCGCCCAGCAGCAGGCTCATGCTGAGCAGAAAGGCGATGGCGATCAACAGCTTGCGCGAAGCGTGCATCCCGCTCCTTGTGGGGTGAGAGGACTATCCTATAAGTTTATCATAGGTTGCAAGGAGAAGAAGTGATGAGTAAAGAGGGATGTGTTCTGTGGAAGGAATTTTGCCCTGGAAGTGAACGTCCTCCCTCAGAACTCATTACCCGGAACTCATCACTCAGCTACTGATCTCACGGCGTCACTGTAACCGTGGGCGTGACGGTGGGGGTGAGTGTGAT
>CALMIB010000301.1 GCA_937863945.1 uncultured Longilinea sp. | reverse complement strand
GGAGACCTACCTGAAGGGCAAGGAGAGGTTGTCGATCCGCGCGCTGGCGGCGCGGACGGCCAGGCTTGCGAGGTTGTAATGATAAAAGTAGCGGCGGGGCTGTGACCCGCCGCTTTCATGCGCATAAATCAATAATCACCTGCGTGAAGATCTTCGCGGCGGTGAGCAGGTCGGCAACGCGCACGCGCTCGTCGGCGCCGTGGAAGTAGGGTTCAAAGCCCGGCAGGATGGCCCCGAAGGCGACGCCGCCCTCGATGTCGTGTACATAGGTGCCGCCGCCGGTCGATTCGCAGAAGCCGTTGAGGCCGGTGTACTGCTCGTAGGCAGCCAGCAGCGTTTGCACGAAGGGCGAATCGCACGGCGTGTGGTGCGGGGGAATGATCTTGTTTTCCACCTGGATGCCCAGGGCGGCAAAGCGTGCGTCAACCACGTCCGTACAGTTCTCGCGCGTGGCGCACAAAGGCGTGCGGCTGTCGAAGCGGCCTTTGAACCCCTCAAGCGTCTGCTCGAAGATGTTGACCGAGAGCGTCAGCGGGCCGGAGATTTCATCGGATTGCGCGATGCCGAGGGCCTGGCCGGTATAATCGCCGTGGGGGAAGAGCTGGCTGAGCTGCTGGATGGCGCTGAAGCTATCGCTTTCGGCGATGGGCAGTGATGCCAGCAGCGATAACAACGCGGTCAGGGCGTTGTTGGCCTTCTGCGGCGAGGCGGCGTGCCCGCCCTTGCCGGTAGCGGTGATGCAAACCACGCCGTGCTCGACGTTCAGATCGAATTGGACGCCGGTTGCCAGCGCGGCCGCGTCGCAATAGGGTTGCAGTTCGGTGGCAGTCAGCCCTTCCACCCGGGCCTCGGCATGCCCGGGGATGACGTTGATGATCTCGCCGCCCTTGACCGCAGTGATGCGCGGCAGCGCATTGGAAACGGCCCAGCTTTTCGTGAAGGTGGTCTTATAACTGCCCTTCTCGGTGTTGGTGAGCGGGAAAAAGCCGTCCGGCGAGAAGGTGTAAGGCGGCGCAGCGTGCCGGGCAAAATAGTATTTGATATCGGCGGAGTCGGTTTCCTCGTCGGTGCCCAGGATCAGGCGGGCGTTGTACTTGAGCGGGATGCCCAAATCCTTGACCGCTTTGAGGGCGAATAGGGCCGCCACCAGCGGGCCCTTATCGTCGCTGGTGCCGCGGCCGAAAAGCATGCCATCCTTCTTCACCACCGTGTACGGCGGGGTGCTCCAGCCGCTGCCCTCGGTGACCACATCCAGGTGGCACAGGATGCCCAGGCGGGTTTCCTGGTCGTTGAGATCCACCGTGCCGACGTAATTGTCGACGTTATCTGTGGCGAAGCCCATTTCCCCGGCGATGGCGAGCGCAACAGCCAGCGCTTCGGCGGGACCTTTGCCAAAGGGCAGGCCGGGCTGCGCTTCGCCGCGCACGCTGCGAATGGCGACCAGTTTCGTGATGATATCCACCATCTGATCTTCACGGGTTTCAAAATAGCGCTGGATTTGTTCCTGGAGCATGGTTTTTTCCTTATCGAGGTGAAATCAACTGGATTGTGATGAATCCGGGTAGGCCCGCTGCATGCCGGCGATGATGCGGGCGAGCAGCGCGTCGAAATATGGTTCGACCACGCGGCGGGCAGGGTCGGCCATATACCAGGCAACGATCTGCTCCGCGCCGCGCGCGAAAG
>CALMIB010000300.1 GCA_937863945.1 uncultured Longilinea sp. | reverse complement strand
GCCGCGCTGCGGTCGGCAAAATAAGCTTCCAGGCCGGGCAGCAACCGCTCAAACGGCCGTTGGTGGCCGAAATAACGCAGCGTGCGCTTCCGTTCCTGCTCCTTGAATTTGGGCAGGAAAACCATCCATACGTCGCAATCGTGGATGTTGCCCAGTAATTCCTGGGTCTGCCGCATGACCTTCAGATAGGGTTTTAACTCCGATTCATACAGCGGGCTGAAAATTTCCAGCGTATAGCGCAGCCGCTTGGCGGCAATGCGCATGGCATGCAACTCTTCTTTGGCTTCAGGCTGGTCGATGAAAGGTTCATACTCGAGAAAGCGCTGCAATTTTTCGCGGATCGCCGTGGAAGCCATGGCGCATAACTCCGGCGATTGCGGTGTGCCTTGCAATTGATCCACGATTGGGCGCAACTTGCGCTCCATGTCCATCAGCACTTTGCTCTGAACGGCGTCATCCAGCGCGTTTTTGACGTTATCCTGCAATTTTTGACGCCCCTGGCGCAGTCGCAGCAGCAGCCGGCGGACGCCGGGCCGGGCCGGGCCGGGGGGCAAAGCGCGCAAGTACTCGCCCAGGTGATCGATCTGAACGTCACTGTCGCGGGCTTCGCCGAGCGCTTTGGTTAACTTGCTGATGTGGCGAACCCATTCGGTATATTTTTTTGCAGAAATCACCGGCCCAAACAGCGGCAGGGCAGCCCGCAGGCGGCGCGAGGCAACCCGCATGCGGTGGATGGCCTCGATATCTTCCCCCTTGCGCACGCCTTCAAATTCACTTTCGAGGGCGTGGAGGTTGTTGAGGAGAACGCCTGCGCCAAACTCCTGGATGCTGTTATCTGCCCTGGTTTTCATCTTCGATTCCCCGGGTGAATGCGGTAAATTTAGATCTGGCTGATCTCTTCTTCCAGTAAGGGTTTGATTTTTCGTTTTAGATCTTCAAATACGACCGGAATGGGGCGGGTCGCATCGATGGTCACAAAGCCGTATTCTTCCGCCATCTGGTCAAACTGTTCGATCAACCGGGATTGATACAGGCAAAAGCTGTCATAAAGGTCGTCAGCCAGGTGTAAATCCATGCCGGATTCCCAGTAGTTGAATCCACGCCCGTGGATCATGCGTTTGATCAGGGTGGGGATATCGCCGCGCAGGTAAAAAACGACATCGGGTTTTAAGGCAATCCCGTACAGTTTTCTGGCCCAAACCGGGTCTGCGCCGCGCACAATATCGCGGGCGATGATGGAGTAGAAATAGCGGTCTGAAAGAACGTGAAACCCGGCCCGCAACGCCGGAATGATCTGATTTTCAAGCCGGTCGGCAAAATCGGTGGCGTAAAAAAGGCTCATCGTCTGACGGCCCAGGGTGTGGCCGAGCTTGGCAGCGTCCAAACCGGGTTGGGTCAGGTTGGAGCGGCGCAAGCCGGTATCCGAAACGGCGTAACCCTCGGATTCCAGCCATGTGCGCAGCAAGTTGATTTGCGTGGAACGACCGACGCCATCTGAGCCTTCCAGGACAATTAATTTACCCAGCAGTTCGCCGGTTGGGCGGTAGGGGAAGCCAGCGCCGTAAAATTCGGAGGGTGTCATTGGGCAACCTCCTCTTTGCTGGTCTCCACCTGGACGGATCTCCGCCGCCTGCGCGGAGCGACCATGGGCTGATCCAGGCCTTCCCAACCCTGCAGAATTTTCCGCACGATCTGGCGGACGTTTTTTTGCTGCTTTTGCACAGGCGCGGTGCCGTCAATCACGGTCAGGCCAAATTCATCCACCATCGCGTCGTATTCGCTGATGATGCGTTGCTGGAAAAGGCGGAAACTGGTCACTTTGTTATCCGAGAGGCCGAGATCCATGCCGGCTTCGTAATATTTTAAATTGGCGCGGCCCGAAAGGATGCGTTCCACGGCAATATCCACGGGCACGCGGAAGTAAAGCGCCAGGTCGGGCATCGGGGCAAAGGAGTAGAGATTGCGCACCCAGTCACGGTCCACGCCGCGGGCGACATCCCGCGCGAATGCGGTGAAAGCATACCGGTCGGCCAGGACAATGACACCGGCTTTGAGCATGGGCAGGATGTGATTCTCCCAGCGGTCAGAAAAATCGGTTGCCTGCAGCAGGCTGAAGGTAGAGGGGGTGAACATCTTTTCAGATTTCCCCAATTTTGTGGTGCTTTTCACCAGGTCAGAAGAATTCCACTCGCTGAAGTAAACTTGCTTGCCCTGGTTGATCAACCACTTATTCAGCAGGTCAATTTGCGTGGATTTACCGCTGCCGTCAATGCCTTCGACAATGATCAGCTTTCCTTTATAACGGTTTGGCAACAACATGGCTCACATCACCCCATGACTCATGAGAAAAGTTAGTATGATTATAGCACTTGAAGCTAAATCTATACCAATCAGCTCAATAAAATTGTCTTAATCAAAAACCATTATCCGGAAAAGCAATCTGGTTAATGAAATTATGAATTTATTCGCCGTCGCTCTCTTCGTCGTCGGTGGTATCCATTTCCAGCATGTCGCCCGTGGCGATAAATACGGTGCGTTCGCAAATATTGGTGACGCGGTCGGCCATGCGCTCCAGGTTGTGAGCAACCCACATCACCTGGTTGTATTGATCGATGGTGACCGGGTTGGCAATCATCGCTTCAACCAAATGGCGATAGATTCGGATGTACAGGTCGTCAACCACTGCATCCTCTCCTGCAATCGCCGAGGCTTCATTGGGGTCTTCGTTGACAAATGCGCTTAAACCACGGTGAAGCATATTCACGGACTGGTTTGCCATGCGTTCCAGATCCCGGTTTGGAATGTTGATATCAGCATCTTTCAGGTGCAAGGTTACCTTGGCAATGCCCTTGGCATAATCGCCCATGCGCTCCAGTTCGGTGATGATTTCCAGCATGGCGGCCAGCAGGCGCAGATCGTGGGCCATGGGTTGTTGCGTGGCAATCAAAATGAGGATTGCATTTTCAATCGCGAAGCGCTTGTCGTTTATTCGTTGGTCATTTTCATAAAGGATTGCTGCGGCTTTCAAGTCGCGCTGGCGCAGGATATCCACCGCGCTCAATG
>CALMIB010000299.1 GCA_937863945.1 uncultured Longilinea sp. | reverse complement strand
ACGAGTATGAGTTGCTGCAGAAGCACACCTGCATGAGCGAAGCGGAAATCCTCGGGCATGTCAGGTTCATGGTGGTGACCTGCGGCGAAAAAGGCGCGCGGATTTACGCCGACGGTCAGGTGTACATGGTTCCGACGGTCCCGCCGGCCCAAATCGCCGACCCGACCGGCGTGGGCGACGCCTTCCGCGGCGGTTTCCTGCGCGGATACATGCTGGGTTTCGACTGGCCCACCTGCGGGCGCATGGGCGCGCTGGCCGCGACCTACGTCCTGGAGCAGCGCGGTACGCAAAACCATCATTACACGCCGGCCGAGTTTGTCGCCCGGTACCGCCAACATTTTGATGATCAGGGCGTCCTGGACGCCTTGCTTGCGAATTCTTGATTTTTGATGTGGAGGATTTAGGATGTCCAATTTTGACGTCAAAGATGTTCAACTGGCCGAAGGCGGCCGCCGCCGCATGGACTGGGCAGCCCGTGAAATGCCCGTGCTGCGCGCGATCCGCGACCGTTTTGCAAAAGAACGCCCGTTGGCCGGCCTGCGCGTGTCGGCCTGCCTGCACGTGACCACCGAAACCGCCAACCTGATGACCACCCTGCAGGCCGGCGGTGCGGATATCGTGTTGACCGCTTCCAACCCGCTGTCCACGCAGGATGACGTGGCCGCCGCGCTGGTCAGCCACTACGAGATCCCGGTGTTCGCCATCAAAGGCGAGGACAATGTGACCTATTACAAGCACATCCGCGCCGCGCTGGATCACAAACCGCACATGACCATGGACGACGGCGCCGACCTGGTGAGCACGCTGCACAAGGAGCGCCGCGAGTTGCTGCCCAATATCCTGGGCGGCACCGAAGAAACCACCACGGGCGTCATCCGCCTGCGCGCCATGGCCGCCGACAATGCTCTGACCTTCCCGATCATCGCCGTGAACGACGCCATGACCAAGCACTTTTTCGATAACCGCTACGGCACCGGCCAATCGACCCTGGACGGGATCATCCGCGCTACCACCGTGCTGCTGGCCGGCAAGACCTTCGTGGTTGCCGGCTACGGCTGGTGCGGCCGCGGGTTGGCCAGCCGCGCGCGCGGCATGGGTTCGGACGTGGTGGTGACCGAAGTCGAACCGTTGAAGGCGCTGGAAGCGGTCATGGGCGGCTTCCGGGTGATGCCGATGGAAGAAGCCGCCCGGATTGGCGATATCTTCTGCACGGTCACCGGCGACATCAACGTCATCGACGCGCACCACTTTACCCTGATGAAGGACGGCGCGATCGTTGCCAATTCTGGCCATTTCAACGTGGAGATTAACATCCCCGCGTTGAAGGAAATGTCCACCGGCATCAAACTGGTGCGCCCGTTCGTGGAAGAATACCAGCTCAAAGACGGCCGCTCGATCTTCATCCTGGGTGAAGGCCGCCTGATCAACCTGGCTTCGGCCGAAGGCCACCCGGCCAGCGTGATGGATATGAGCTTTGCCAACCAGGCGTTGAGCGCCGAGTACATGGTCAAAAACGGTAAGACGCTCGAGAAGCGTGTGTATTCCGTGCCGGACGACATCGACAAGGAAATTGCCCGCCTCAAACTGGAAGCCATGAAGGTCAAGATCGATACCCTGACCGCGCAACAGGTGGCTTACCTGGGCTCGTGGGAAGAAGGCACCTAAACCGTTTGGATGGTTCATCCAGCGTGCGGTTGAGCGATCAACCGCACGTTTTTAATTAGCCGGAGGTTGGTAGATCACCGCCATGTTGCCCAGCACTTCCCACGAGCGCTCGAACTGCTCAATGCTGCGCGAGTACGCCCAGGCGCCGTCAAGCACGGTGATGGAGCTCTCATCGTAGCCGATCACAATGACGGTGTGTTCGTTGGGCGCAACCTGCATCGACTGGCCGTCTGAAGCGGTATAATCCAGCGCGTAGCCGTTGCTGACTCCGAAGATGACCCACACGATCACCGGGCGGCCGGAAGCGATTTCGGCGCGCAGTTCGTCCAGCGACAGACCCTTCAAACCGCTGGCCGGCAGCCCATATTCACGCAGCAGCTTTGCAACGGGCTCCGCGTGCACGCCGTAGGAGTAGGGCGGCACCATTCCGCCGTAGTCATAGTACGAACCGACAAAACCAACCTCCGGGTTATCCGAAAGGGGCAGCCGGGTCAGGAACTCGGTTTCGCCAATTTCCACGCTAAAATAGCGCGCCCAATCCACCGCCGAACGCGATTCGCAGCTCAGCGCGTAACCCTGCGGATACCCGACGATATTGCTGATGCTCGCGCTGGCCGGCGGCCAGGCCGGCGCGGGTGGTGGAGGCGCTTCGGTCGGGGGCAGCGGCGTTGGCGTTTCGGTTGGCGCGGTCGTAGGCAAAGCAGCCGCCATCACAACCCGGGGGGTTGTGGGGATGGGTTGAAAGGGCGTGTTGCTGGGCCCGGGCGTGATCTTTGGCAATTCCACTACGGCTGGTTGCGCCATTAAAATTCCCGACAGCAACCTTGGGTTGGAATTAAGTACAAAGCCAAGCACGATGACCGCAATGCCGGCCAAACCCACCAGAAAGATCGCGATCACTTCACCGGCTTTGCGTTTATCTGCCATTCATCTTCCTCATGGGGTGGGCAGGCTGGTCGCGCCGGGATCCGCCGGCGGAACGCTGAAGTCGATGAAAACCGGGTCGCCAAACGCATCGCCGGATGGAGCGTAGGCTTGCCATGCGCTGCGGTAGTTGCCCGGTTCAATGGGCGCCTGAAACACCAGGCGAATGACGGCATGTGTTCCGGCGCGGGCCGGGTAAAGCGCCTGCTGCGGCTGCGAGCCCAGATCTACGCCGGCGATCAGGCGCAGGGTGTAGCCGTCCGTCCAGTTGCAACTACCGCTGTTCTTTACTTCCCAGCGTTTGTCCATCGTCGCTCCGCCGTCCACCAGGCTGCCGTCGGGGATGGTCAAATCGGACAGGTAGGTGAGCCCATCCTCGCAGGGCAGGGTGGCGGTGGGGCGAATGGTGGCAGGATCCACCGTCACGCCGGGGGGAAGCGGCGTCGGCGCAAAGGTTGGCGCCAGGAAGGGGGTCGAGTTCGGGTTCGGCGCGGGCCGGACCGGGCGCAATGCACTGCAGCCCTGAACGAGAATCGCCAGAGCTGCAAGTAAGAGGCTAATGCGGGGTGCGCGAGATTTAGCGGTCAACGTCCTTTTGGTTTAAGCATCATCGGAATCATCTCCACCCTCTGGGTTGCCGATCGCCAGCGGGATGTCGCCTCCAATGGCGCGCTGGCGGACGGCATTTTCGATCTCGGCGCTCAATTCCTGGTTCTGGCGCAGGAATTCTTTGGCGTTTTCGCGGCCCTGGCCCAGGCGCAGGTCACCGTATGAAAAGAAAGCGCCGCGTTTGGTGACGATTTCGAGCGCGGTGGCCAGATCGATAATATCACCGGCTTTGGAGATGCCTTCATTGTACATGATGTCAAATTCGGCGGTGCGGAAGGGCGGGGCCACCTTGTTTTTGACCACGCGCACGCGCACCCGGTTGCCGATGATCTCCGCGCCGACCTTGATGGATTGGATGCGGCGGACGTCCAGGCGGACGGAGGCATAGAATTTGAGCGCCAGGCCGCCAGGGGTGGTTTCAGGATTGCCGAACATAACGCCGATTTTCTGCCGCAACTGGTTGGTGAAGACCACCGAGGTTTTCGTCTGGCTGATGGTGCCGGAGAGCTTGCGTAACGCCTGTGACATCAAACGCGCCTGCATGCCCATGCTGGCGTCGCCCATATCGCCCTCGATTTCAGCCCGCGGCACCAGCGCAGCGACCGAGTCGATGATGACGATGTCGATGGCGCCGGAACGCACCAGAGTCTCGGCAATTTCCAGGGCCTGCTCGCCGGTATCGGGTTGCGAAACCAGCATGTTTTCAATATCCACGCCCAGGCGCGCGGCATAGGCCGGGTCCAGCGCATGTTCCATGTCAATATAGGCCACGGTGCCGCCGAGTTTTTGCGCTTCGGCCACCATGTGAAGACAAAGCGTAGTTTTACCCGAGGATTCAGGACCGTAGATTTCGGTGATGCGCCCGCGGGGAATGCCGCCAATGCCAAGGGCAATATCCAGTGACAGCGAGCCCGTTGGGATTGCTTCGACGGTCAGGTTTTGATCGCCCATGCGGAAGATGGCCCCATCACCGTAGCGTTTGATGATATCGCCCAGCGCCTTATCCAGCACGACGCGCTTGGCTTCCTCGTTTGGGTTGCCGCCGGGGCCGGCCTGGTAGGGTTGGGCAGGGGGATTGGATTTTCGAGCCATGTTTTTCACTCCTCAACGGGATTGTGCACAAATTATATCTTGGTTTCAAGTCAAAATGCCAGTCAATTGCACCTCTTTATTTTAGTACATTTGTTCAATTCGTCAAGTATTCCGGCGGGATTGGCGAAACGCAAATCGAGCGAATCTACCAGCAGGCAATTGTTTTATTCGGGAACCTGGAATAATATTAAACAAAGTGAGGAAAATGTGGTTAATGGATGCTACCCTGTGAAAATTCCTTACCTGCAATTGATCTCGATTTTGAAAATGGAACAAACCCCGATCGTTCAACGGTGGGTGGAGCTCTTGCGTGCCCATCCCGGCTCCGGGTTTAAGGATTTGCCTGTTGAAGTGCTGGAAGATTATTGCCGGCGCGGGCTAATCGCCATTATCGAAGCATTTTCCGAAAATTCATTTACGCCTACCGAGCAGTTTATGGAGGAAACCAGTGAGATCAGCCAGCGTTTGGGGATTCCGATCGGCGTTGAAATGATCGTGAACTCCATTCTCATGGCTCAAGATGCCGCTTTACCGATTATTCTCCAGCATATCAATGACGAAGATATCCAATGCACATTAAAAAGTGAGCTGGATCGAGTCGTTCACCAGGTGACCGGTCGATTGGTGGGTGTTTTTGAGCACGCTGTAAACCGTTCGCTGACGGATCAGCAAAAAAGCTTGCGGCTGATGCTGGAGGCGGCTCAGGTAGCCAGTCATTCATTGGATTTGCATCACGTTTTGCAGGAGCTGGCGCATTTCGTGGCCCAGGCAGTTGGTGCTCCATATTGCCTGATCTATTTGACCGATGCCACTCAGCCTGCTTTGCGGCCGTTTATCGGGATTGCCAATTTTCCCGGCACCGTTCTGGAAGATCTTCAGACTTACACTTTGGATCCGAACAAAGAACCGCTGGTCAGGCAATTGATCGATGAGCGTAAGCCGCTGGTGATTGATGATATTCAGGAAAATCCAATTTATTTTGGGAACGGCATTCGTAATTTAGGCGTGCGCTCGTTGCTGGTGGCGCCCATTGTCCGGTATGACCGGCTGTTTGGAATTGTGGCTGTTGCCGGCCTGGATTCTCCCAACCGGTTTACTCAAAAAGATGTTGAGATGGTCGAGGGCATTACCAATTCATCCGCTCTGGCTTTAGACAATGCTCGCCTGTACGAGGAAACCCGGCAGCGTCTCACAGAAACGCAATCGTTGCAACAGGTTACCGAAGCCATTCTGATGAAAAAAGAGCAAAGCGAGGCCTTGCAAATTGTCTGTGATGCGCTCATGCTCATTACAGGCGCAAAAATCAGTGCAATGATTGTTTTGGAAGAAAGTGGTTATGGCAGAGTCGTTTACCAAATCGGAGCACCCGAGCTGGCCGATTACCAATTTTCAACGCGCGATGCCGGGTTGTCACAGGTGATCGAATCCCGACTTCCAATCCTGGATAATCAACCGGTTCTGCCTCCTTTGCCGATGAAAAAAATTAACTCAATCCTGTTAGCCTGCGCGCGTTTAAAGGATCAACCCATTGGTATTATCAGCCTGGCGAACAAGCCCGGAGGATTTACACAGGAAGACGCACGCGTGATTAACCTCTTTGCAGATCAGGCTGCGCTGGCTGTTCAAAGCACTCGCCTGCACCGGCAGGTTGAGCAGCTTGCAATCATCGAAGAACGCCAACGTTTAGCCCGCGAGCTTCACGATTCGGTGACACAGGAGCTGTATGCGATGACATTGTACGCCGAAGCCGCTTCGCGTTTGCTTGACTCGGATGATCGTGATGCGGTGGGTAGATATTTACAGGAACTGCGGGATACCTCGATGGAAGCATTACGGGAGATGCGCGTGTTGATCTTTGAATTGCGTCCCCCCGTGTTAGCCAGGGAGGGGTTGGTGGCTGCATTGCAGTCTCGTTTGGAGGCGGTGGAGGGACGCGCGGGTTTACAGACCGATTTTCACGTAATTGGAGATATTCATTTACCGTTCGATATTGAAGAGGATGTTTACCGCATCACTCAGGAAGCGCTGAATAATGCCTTTAAACATTCCATGGCGCAAAAGATTACATTAACGATTCAGCAGTGCAATGAACTGCTCCGGGTTATTGTTCAGGACGATGGAGTTGGGTTTTCACGCGACGATGCAATTCAAAGCGCCGGAATGGGATTGAAAACCATGCAGGAACGCTGTGATCGGATTGGCGCGAAACTGGATATTCAGACCCAGGTGGGCCAGGGAAGTCGTTTGTCGGTTGAGCTCAAACTTGCACAAAACGGAGGTAATTAAACGCCATGACGCAGGATGTGATTCGTGTAATGATCGCGGATGACCAGGGAATCGTCCGAAAAGGCATTTCAGCGCTGCTGGCCACCGAACCGGGAATTGTCGTGGTGGAAGAAGCCGGCGATGGCAAAGCAGCCGTCGAACGCGCACTGGCGGTCAAACCGGATGTGATCTTGATGGA
The DNA here is from genome assembly GCA_937863945.1 of uncultured Longilinea sp. Classification (GTDB taxonomy): domain Bacteria; phylum Chloroflexota; class Anaerolineae; order Anaerolineales; family Anaerolineaceae; genus Longilinea. Next base: position 4,232 of record CALMIB010000299.1, on the reverse strand, counting down.
TTTAATGATGCCTGTGATGGATGGAATCGAGGCGACGCGCCAGATCACCAAAGCGCTCACCGGAACCCGTGTACTGGTCCTGACCAGTTTTGCTGCCAATGATCAGGTTTTTCCGGCCATCAAGGCGGGCGCACTGGGCTACTTGTTAAAAGATTCCTCACCGGAAGAGCTGGTTGAAGCCATTCGTCAGGTTTATCGCGGCGAGGCATGGCTTCATCCGGCCATTGCCCGCAAAGTGATGCAAGAGTTGGCAAAACCGGCGGCCCAGCCAGTAGAAGGCTCTCCAGATGACCTGACCGAACGTGAAATGGATGTGCTGAAGCTGCTCACCCAGGGACATAGCAATAAAGAAATCGCAGAACGCCTGGTGGTCAGCGAGGCCACGGTTCGAACCCATGTCAGTAATATCCTTAATAAGCTGCACCTAGCCAGCCGGACTCAGGCTGCCCTGTATGCTTTACGGCAGGGCATTATTTCTTTGGAAGATACACAGGATCCTGATATGCCGGATTGAGATTCTTTCACCGTACGCGTTTAAAATGAATTTTTGGCAGGGATTTTGATGAATGGATGAAATTGGCCGTTAACAAACGGCTCATTTGTTGGAGGGTTGATCCCATAGACTGCTGATGCAGGCGAAGACCGAAATCATTACAATTATAAAAAGTATGAAGCGGTCAAAAGGATGTTCGATACGTGTGTTAATCGTTGACGATAGCCCTCATTCGCGAAAGGGACTTTGCGCTTTGCTTTCAACTCAGATCAAGCTGTGTGCAATCATTGAAGCCAAAAACGGGTTGGAAGCCATTGATGCCGTAGAACACTACCCCTTGGATCTGATCGTGATGGATCTGCAAATGCCTGAAATGAACGGGACGGATGCCATACGGCAAATCAAGCAGAGTCACCCCCACCTGCCCGTTCTGGCATTGACACTCTATCCTGACTACCGTGAAGAAGCAATGGAAGCTGGGGCAGATTCATTTTTAGTGAAGGGATGTTCATCGGACGAGTTACTACATACGATTATGACGCTGGCTATGGATCCGAAACAGGTGATTTGAGTTGAGAGGTGAATCATGCAAACAAATTCCTCATGGACAAAATTTAAACTGAATGCCGCTTCTCGTTTTCTGATTAACTCCGGTCCACGCCTGGCGAGGAATCCTGTCATTGCTCCATGGATCTGTAATGTAGCTGAACGGCGTATCCGAAAAATGCTGGAGGATGGCAGGAAGGAAAACCGATATCCTGCCGGTGTTTTGGAGGATCGCACCATTGCAAGCCTGGCAATGGTGAAAACTGCGCGACGGGTTTTGGCTGAGTACAATTATTCGCCTGCGGCTTTGAACTGCGTTTTTGATATTGTGGTTAAGAAGCTATTGATCGAGCAAGGCGAACGGACCCCCGGCGACCTTTTTAAAGAGCAGTACGGTACTCGCCCACCGGCTTTTTTGGTGATAGCACCCAGCAAGGCCTGTAATTTGCAGTGTACGGGGTGCTATGCAGATGCTGGACCTGACCCGGAACACATGGACTGGGATCTCGTGGATCAGATCGTCACGCAGACTCATGATCTGTGGGGCGCGCGTTTCGTCGTTTTGACCGGCGGCGAACCTTTGGCTTACCGCTCGCAGGGTAAGACGGTGCTGGATTTGGCTGAAAAGCACCCGGATATGTTTTTTATGATGTACACGAATGGAACGCTGATTAACGATCAGGTGGCTCACCGGATGGGTGAATTGGGAAACCTGTCACCGGCAATATCAGTGGAAGGCTGGCGCGAGCGAACGGACGCACGCCGGGGGGCGGGTGTTTTTGACAAGGTGCTGGCCACCATGGCTCGGCTGCGGACTGCGGGCGTGCCTTTTGGAATCTCTCTGACAGCCACCCGGCATAACTGTGAAGAAATCTTCTCGGATCAATTTATCGACTATTTCTTCTTAGAGCAAAAAGCATTGTATGGGTGGACTTTCCAATATATGCCAATAGGGCGCAAATTTACATTGGACCTGATGGTTACGCCACAGCAACGGTTGTGGATGTGGCATCGTATGTGGGAGATGGTGCGCCAGAAAGGGATTTTCCTGGTTGACTTTTGGAATTCGGGGACATTGTGCGAAGGATGCATCTCAGCCGGGCGCGATAACGGCGGCGGTTACTTCTATATTGACTGGAATGGGGCAGTCACACCCTGCGTCTTCGTGCCCTACTCGCCGATCAATGTTAAAGACGTTTTTGCGCGCGGTGGAACGATGAATGATGTGTGGGCCGACCCATTCTTCGCTGCCATTCGCTCCTGGCAAACCTCCTACAAACACGAAAATATTCTGATGCCCTGTCCGAACCGCGATCATAATGCTGACTTGCGCCAGATTATTCGCCAATTTGAACCTGAACCGATCGATATCAATGCTCGCGCGGCACTTCTGGACGGGGATTATGCCAGTGGCCTGGATCGGTATGACCAGGCTTACCAGGATTTGACGAAAGATCTGTGGAAGAATTATTATGTTCGTGAAGACGGTAACCTCAAAGGGGAAATTCCGGATTTACCGGAGGTGGCAGTGGAAATTAAACACGAATAATCTCAGGGTTGGACATTGGCCTATCCTGATTGCGTTCTAAAATCAGGGAAGCCATTTGAAGCCGAAGGCCTGACAAAAAACCATTGTCAGGCCTTTTTGATGAATAGGATGATCTGAGATGGATCACTCTTACGATCAGCCAGCCACGGAGTCTTCTCTCATTTTTCGAAAAGAAATCCTTGCTTTGTGGCGTAGAAGATTATTGAAACAAAACTCACATTGCCCTGTCAATGCAAAATAGAAATGTCCCCAAACACACATTGCCCCTTGACAAGCGGGCTAAAAAAATGCTAGACTATTGCCTAATTGAAGCTCGATGCAATTTGAGCGAGCGAATTGAAAATTGAATATCGGAGAGATAGCGGCTGAATCTCGCGGCTGGCGAGATGACGAGGTGGAGGTTCCTCTCTGCGAAGAGAGTGTTAACCCCGGAAGAACGGGGAAAAATCGAAAGATCAGCGGATGCCTCTGGAGCCTGATCACGGGCTCCTTTCTCCCTTCCAAAGCGAATGCCAAATGGAAAACTGGCGGGTGACTGCCAGGCCAACATTGGCATGGTGATTGGCCTTGACTGTACTGAGGCCAGGCTCGATCATGGAAGGGGCAGTCTGATTGTTTTTTAATGAAGGGCATGCCCAGGCATGCCCTATTTGTTATTAAGACCCTGAAGGAGGATCGAATGGACAAAAAAGAGATTCTTGAACGCGTGAAAGCCGATGGCATTAAGTTCGTTTCTTATCAGTTTACCGACGTGACCGGCACCGTGAAAAGCGTGGATGCCCCGGTGAGCCGGTTGGAGCAGGCGCTGGACGACGGCGTGTGGTTTGACGGCTCATCGGTGGAAGGGTTTGCCCGCATCCAGGAAAGCGACATGCATCTGCGTTTGGATGCGGATACCTATGCGGTGCTGCCGTGGAGCCCGCTCGACAATCGCCGCGCGCGCATCTTCTGCGATATTTTCCACCCGGATGGGCGGCCGTTCGAAGGCGACCCGCGCGGCGTGTTGCGCCGCATGGTGGAAAAAGTCCAGAGCCGCGGCTGGATTTTTAATGTAGGTCCGGAGCCAGAGTTCTTCCTGTTCCGCCGGAACGGCGCGACCAACATCCACCCGGTGCCGCATGACATTGGCGGCTACTTCGATTTTTCGGCCCAGGATGAGGCTGTGCGCGTGCGCACCGAACTCATGGCTGCATTGATCGGCATGGGCCTGGATGTCGAAGTGGGCCATCATGAGGTGGCGTTGGGGCAGCATGAAATAGATTTCCGCTTCGCCGACGCACTTAAGACGGCGGATAACGTGCTGACGTTGAAGTACACCGTTAAGGCGATCGCGGCGCAAAACGGCCTGATCGCTTCGTTCATGCCCAAGCCGATTTTTGGCATCAACGGCTCGGGCATGCACTGCCACCAGTCTATTTTTGACAGCAAAACCCACAAGAACCTGTTCTTTGACCCCGAGGACGAATTTAACCTGTCAAAGCTGGCCTACGGTTACATCGGCGGGCAACTGGCGCACGCGCGCGGGTTCACCGGGGTGATCGCGCCGTCGATCAACTCCTACAAGCGGCTCGTGCCCGGTTATGAAGCCCCGGTTTACATCGGCTGGGCGCAGGTCAACCGCTCGGCGCTGATCCGCATTCCCCG
>CALMIB010000298.1 GCA_937863945.1 uncultured Longilinea sp. | reverse complement strand
AATAACCGGCCTGCAAGGAGTGGTCAATTACCTTAAAACAGCCCACCCTCCCGGCGCAGGATGCGCATGGACGACCGGCGGAAGAACCCATCGGCTGCACAGTCACACGCCGGCGAAAGGGGGAGGGAGGCGCTCATGCTCGCACGAACACGATCATTAAATCATTGACGTTCGTGCGCGTAGGCCCCGGCCGCAACAGATCGTCCAGCGCGTCGAAGAACGGGTAAGCGTCGTTGTTGTCCAGCGGCCTGCCGGCCGCCGGGGCATCTGCCTGCGCCGCGGCGTTGAAATCGGCGGTGAAACGCGGCAGGTAGGACTGGATCATGCCCTTGATGAGCGCTTCCTTGCTGGGAAAATGATACAGCAGGCCGCCCTTGCTGACGCCGGCTTCCTGCGCGGTCAGGTCGAGGGTCAGATGTTCCACGCCGCGCTGTTGAACAATGCGGCTGGCGGCGTCCAACAGGGCGGCGCGGGTTTTCTCTCCGGATTTTGGCATGCGTGCGGTCCTCGTTTGAAATTGTACCTTGAGCTCCAGCCTTCGGGCGGGATGAACCGGGACAGAAAGCATTGTTTTATCTGGATTCTATGGCATATTTATACCGTCCAGACGGTATATAAAAAATGATACCGCTTCGGTGAACGGCAGACAAGCTGCAATAGACTCTTGATAGGAGTAAAGAACAGAAAGTGAATTCATTTCATGGGATAATACTGCCATGATCCGCATCATGAGCTTCAACATCCGCTGCGGCAACTGCGATGACGGCGACAACGCCTGGAACCGGCGCCGCGACCGCGTGCTGGCGCGCATCCGCGCCTTTGCACCTGACCTGCTGGGCGTGCAGGAGTGCCGCGACGACGCCCAGGCCGAATACCTCAAGAACAACCTGCCCGGCTACCAGTTCTACGGCGTGCGGCGCGGCGGCGGCGTGACCGACGTGGAGATGGCGCCCATCCTGATCCGCAAGGACGCCTTTCAAATCGTCCAGACCGGGCGCTTCTGGCTGAGCGAAACGCCGCGCAAGCCCGGCAGTAAGAGCTGGGACGCGGTCTTCGCGCGCACCGCCGCCTGGGCCGAGCTGCGCCACCGCGCCAGCGGGCGCTCGCTGACCTTTCTCAACACGCACTTCGATTACATGCCGGGCGCCATCGACGGCGCGGCGCGGCAACTGCGCACCTGGGCCGAAGAAACCGCCCGGCGGCGCGCGCTGATCGTCACCGGCGACTTCAACGCCGACAAGAACTCGGCCGCCTACGGCGATCTGACCGGCGGCGGTCTGCTGGCTGACGCGCACCGCCTGGCCTGCCCCGGCGCGCCCGACGAGCCCACCTTCCACGGCTACGGCAACCCGGCGGAATTCTCGCCGATCGACTGGCTGCTGGTGTCGCGCCACTTCGCGGTGCAATCCGCCGCGGTGGATACGCACCACGAGGGCAACCTGTACCCTTCCGACCACTACCCCATCACCGCAGAGATCGACTGGCAAGCAGACGGAGGTTGAAATGGCGCATGACCCGCAGAATAACCATCTCGTCCTGCCCCCTTCCGGGCAGGGCCCGGGCGTGCTGGTGCTGCATGCCTGGTGGGGACTGAATGACTTTATGAAAGATTTCTGCCGGCGCCTGGCGGCCGAGGGCTTCACCGTGCTGGCGCCCGATCTGTATCACGGCAAGGTGGCTGTGACGGTGGAAGGCGCAAAAAAGCTGCGCGGCACGGCCAAGCGCGCGCAGGCCAGCGCCGAAATCCTGGCAGCCGCCGACCAGTTGCAGGCGCTCACCGGCGGCCCGATCGGCGTGGTGGGCTTTTCGCTGGGCGGCTGGTGGGGGTTGTGGCTCTCGCAGCAACGGCCAGAGATCGTCCGGACAGTAACGCTCTTCTATGCCACCGGCGGCGGCGATTTCTCGCTGGCGCGGGCGGCCTACCAGGGCCATTTTGCCGAACAGGACGATTGGGAACCGGCTTCGGGCGTGACGAAGCTGGAAAAGGCCCTGGTCAAGGCCGGCCGCACGGCAAGCTTTTACACCTACCCCGGCACGGGCCACTGGTTTTTCGAGGCTGACCGCCCCGACTCTTACAACCCTGCCGCGGCGCACCTGGCCTGGGATCGCACGCTGGCGTTTTTGAAGGGCGGGTAAGAGAAAAACGAAAACTACAGAGCCACAGAGGTCACAGAGTTAAAAAGTGAAAGAGAGGTGGTTTTGCTCTGTGGTTTTTTCTTCCTTTCGTGTTTTTCGTGCCTTTCGTGGTTAGACTCTTTTAGGCATTGTCATGCACACCTACATCGCCCTGTTACGCGGAATCAACGTCGGCGGAGCCGGCGCGCTGCCGATGAAGGAGCTGACCGCCCTGCTGCACAACCTGGGCTGCCGGGACGTGCGCACCTACATCCAGACCGGCAACGCGGTCTTCGCCAGCCCCGAGCCGGACGGTGCGCGCCTGGCGGCGGCCATCGGCGCGGAGATCAAATCGCGGCGCGGCTTCGAGCCGCAGGTGCTGTTGCTGACGCGCGCCGAATTCGAGCAGGCCATGACCGCCAATCCCTTCCCCGAGGCCCAGAGCGATCCGCAGTCCCTGCATTTGGGCTTCCTGGCCGCCGAACCGCCCGCCCCCAACCTGGCCGGGGTCGAACGGCTGCGCGCCGCCAGCGAGCGCTGGCAGTTGATCGGGCGCGTGTTCTACCTGTGCGCGCCGGAAGGCGTGGGGCGTTCGAAGCTGGCTGCCGAAGTCGAAAAGCTGTTGGGCGTGGCGCTGACCGACCGCAACTGGCGTACAGTGCAGGCTATCGCCGAAATGATCCTTGAAATCTAATCGACCAGGATAAAGCGTTTTCTTATCAGGAGATAGGAACATGATCGCAAAGCTAACCTTTGGACGTACCGGTCACGAAAGCTCGCGCGTGCTGCTGGGCGCGGCCGCCTTTGGCGAGGTATCGCAGGCCCAGGCAGATGAATCGCTTGAGCAGGCGCTGGCGCTGGGCGTCAACCACGTCGATACGGCCGCCAGCTACGGCGACGCCGAACTGCGCATCGGCGACTGGATCCGGCGGCACGGCCGGCCCTTCTTCCTGGCCACCAAGACGGGCGAGCGCAGCGCGCAGGCAGCGCATGATGAAATTCGCCGCTCGCTTGAGCGCCTGCACGTCACCCAGGTGGACCTGCTACAATTGCACAACCTGGTCGACCCGCAGGAATGGGAAACCGCGCTTGGTCCCGGCGGCGCGCTGGAAGCCGCCATCCGCGCGCGCGAAGAGGGCCTGGTGCGCTTCATCGGCGTCACCGGCCATGGGCTCAGTGTGCCGGTCATGCACCGCCGCGCGCTCGAGCGCTTCGATTTCGACTCGGTCCTGCTGCCCTTCAGCTACATCCTGGCGCAAAACGAACAATACCGGCACGATTTTGAGGCCCTGTTTACAATCTGCCAGGCCCGCAACGTGGCCGTGCAGACGATCAAGTCGCTGGTGCACACGCCCTGGGGCGGGCACGCTCGCACCCGCGCCACCTGGTACCGCCCGCTGGAAGTGCAGGCCGACATCGACCTGGCGGTGGGCTGGGTGCTGGGACATGCCGGGTTGTTCCTCAACTCAGCCGGCGACGTGCATATCCTGCCGCGCGTGCTGGATGCGGCACAGCGCTTCACCGCGCCGCCCGCCGAAGCGGAAATGCAAGCGCTGGTGACCCGCCTGGGCATGCAGCCGCTGTTCACCTGACCCATAACCGCTCACTCAAACGCCATGCGGGTTAGGATACCTGTGAACGCAATTTGCCACCCCAGAGGAGCCGAATGAAACAATCCATCGCACACATCGCCCTGGTCGTCCGCGATTACGACGAAGCCATCGCCTTTTACACCCAAAAGCTGCACTTCACCCTGGTCGAGGATACCTACCAGCCCGCGCAGGACAAGCGCTGGGTGGTGGTTGCCCCGCCCAACTCTACCGGCACCGACCTGCTGCTGGCGCGCGCCTCCAAGCCCGAACAGGAGCCCTTCATCGGCAACCAGGCCGGCGGGCGCGTGTTCCTCTTCCTGGCCACCGACGACTTCTGGCGCGATTACAACGAGATGACCGCGCTGGGCATCCATTTCGTCCGCCCGCCGAAGGAGGAAGACTACGGCACGGTGGCCGTGTTTGAGGATTTGTACGGGAATCTGTGGGACCTGGTGCAGTTCGCGCCGGGGCACCGCTGGCACTTGGGCGGTGGGTGACCTAACCCTTACAGGCCAGCCCCCGGCCCTTCCCGAAACGGGAAGGGGAAAAATACCGACCGGGGCGGGTAAGCCTGCGGCGGGCGTGTGCTGCGATTCCCAAATGAGGCGGTGGAAGCGGATGTATCAGGGGTGCCGGCACAAATTCAAGCCGCGTGCAAAGAAAACACCGAACCGAAGGAATAATCTCCCTCCGCGTTAGATGTTATACTTTCCCAAACGCACTTCCCGGAGGTACCCCGACCATGAAACGAATCGTCGCCGTCAATTCCAACTGCTACCACGGCTATTCCATCGGCGAGGCCATCGACGGCATCGCCGCCGCCGGCTTTCACTACATCGAACTGACCGCCACCAAGGGCTGGACCGAGCACGTCTTCCCGACGATGAGCTTCAACGATCTCAACCGCGTCAAGGACCGGCTGAAGGCCGCCGGGCTGATGCCCTTCGCGATGAGCGGGCACACCAACCTGATGGACACCGCGCGCATCGGCGATTTTGTCAACAACATGCGCCTGGCCAATTTCTTCGGCTGCGACTACATCGTCTCCTCGATCGGCGAGGCGCACCTCAAGGATCAGGCCGTGGCCGGCAACGAGCAGGTGGCCGCGCACATCCGCGACCTGCTGCCCTACCTGGAGCAGTACAACCTCAAGCTGGTGCTGGAAAACCACGGCGAGCATGCCACCGGCGCGGTCATCAAGAGCATCGTCGAGCTGGTCGGCTCGCCGCGCGTCCGGCTCAACTACGACACCGCCAACGTCATCTACTTCGCCGGCATCGACCCGCTGGATGACCTGCCCGGCTGCGTTGACCGGGTGGGCTTCCTGCACGTCAAGGACAAGCTGGGCGGCCAGGGCGAGTGGAACTTCCCCGCGCTGGGACAGGGCCGCGTCAACTTCGCACAAATCCTGCGGATCCTCGATTCGGCCGGCAACGACAGCCCGCTGAGCATCGAGATCGAGTTCACCTCCGCCGGCCCCAAAGACCTGGCCGAAGTCAACCAGGCGGTCAAAACCTCCTACGACTACCTCAAAAGCCTCGGC
>CALMIB010000297.1 GCA_937863945.1 uncultured Longilinea sp. | reverse complement strand
TGCGTTCTGTTTTTCATGGTTCCTTCTTTGTAACCAGGAATTGTACCGCAATCATGGAGAAAGGCCAGTTTTCAGTTTTCATCCCGGTTTTATGCTATATTAACGCCATCTTGGGAGACCTTTTTAAGGAGTGCAAGATGTTGGATTCTCTGGCTCAATTTAGTCCTGTGATGCAGGCTCTTCTGGCAACAATATTTACCTGGGGTGTGACCGCGCTTGGCGCGGCCGGCGTTTTTCTAAAGAAGAATCTGAGCCGAAAATTACTGGATGGCATGCTCGGTTTTGCCGCCGGCGTGATGATCGCGGCCAGTTACTGGTCGTTGTTGGCGCCGGCCATCGAAATGTCCGAAGGAAGCGGCACGCCAGGTTGGGTACCGGCCGCCGTTGGCTTTTTGCTGGGCGGGGCTTTCCTGTTTGCCGTGGATAAGATCCTTCCCCATCTGCACATCGATCTGCCGGATTCGCAAAAAGAGGGCATCCATACCAAGCTCGACCGCAGTATTCTGCTGGTGCTGGCGATCAGCCTGCACAACATCCCCGAAGGCCTGGCGGTGGGCGTGGCTTTTGGCGCGGCTGCGGCCGGTGTGCCCCAGGCTTCGTTTGCCTCGGCAGTTGCGCTGGCCATTGGCATTGGCCTGCAAAACTTCCCCGAAGGGCTGGCCGTCGCAGCCCCATTGCGCCGGGAGGGACTCTCGCGCGGGCGCAGCTTCTGGTATGGACAGCTATCCGGCATCGTCGAACCGATCGCGGGCGTGATTGGCGCGGCAGCGGTCTTTTTCATCCGCCCGCTGCTACCTTACGCGCTGGCTTTTGCCGCCGGCGCAATGATCTTCGTGGTCGCTGAGGAGCTGATCCCGGAATCGCAACAGGGCGATTTTGGCGATATTTCAACCATGGGCTTGATGATCGGGTTCACCTTAATGATGATCCTGGATGTAGCCCTGGGATGAAGAAAATCCAGCTCTCCCACCTGACGCGGGTCACCATCCTGCTGACTGTTTTCTTCGGCATTGACAAGATCGTTGCCTTCGCGCGCACCATCATCATTGCGCGCCAGTTTGGGCTTTCCCGCGAGCTGGATGCTTTTAACGTCGCCAACAACCTGCCGGACATGCTCTTTGTGTTGATCTCCGGCGGCGCATTGGCGATGGCATTCATCCCTGTGCTGACCGAAACGCTCACCCGGGAGGGCCGGCGGCAAGCCTGGGACCTGTTCAGCCGGATTGCCAACCTGGCGCTGCTGGTGACGGCTGCTCTTTCGGTATTAATTGCCATTTTTGCGGAGCCGCTGGTGGGTTGGCGGCTGGGGATTGCCCCGGGCTTTGAGCAGCAGCAGCAAACCCTGGTGGCCGCACTGATGCGCCTGAACCTGATCGCCACCTTGATTTTTTCGCTGAGCGGGCTGGTTATCGCCGGGTTGCAGGCCAATCAGCATTTCCTTTTGCCTGCGCTGGCGCCCATCCTGTACAACCTGGGGCAGGTTTTTGGGGCGCTGGTACTCTCGCCCGAAACCGGCGTGCGGCTTGGCCCCATCACGCTGCCGGCTTACGGCCTGGGCGTGCATGGATTGGTGTACGGCGTCATTCTGGGCGCGGTGCTTCACCTCGCCATCCAGATTCCCGGCCTGGTTAAATACGGTTTCCGCTGGACGCCGGCGATTGGATTGAACACTGCACCGGTGCGCAAAGTGCTTGCCCTGCTGGGTCCGCGCCTGGTGACCATGTTTTTTATCCAGTTGATTTTTATCGTGCGCGACAACCTGGCGTCGCGCCTGGAGGCCGGATCGGCCTCGGCGTTGACCTACGGCTGGATGATCATGCAGGTTCCGGAGACGTTGATCGGCACTGCCATTGCCACCGCCATGCTGCCTTCGCTGGCCGAGATGATCGCCAAACAGGAATGGGACACCTTCCGGGCGACCATCGACCGGGCTGTGCAGGTGCTGCTGGCGCTGACGCTGCCCATCGCGGCCATACTTTCGGTAGGGCTGGGCCCGCTGCTTGGGCTGGCCTTTGGCTTTGATGCCGCCGGGACCGAGTTGCTGTTGTGGGTCACACGTGGCTACCTGCTGGGATTGTTCGGCCAGTGCCTGAAGGAAGTGGCGGTGCGCACATTCTACGCCCGCCAGGATGCGATCACGCCGCTGTGGACGGCTGGATTGAATTTTGGGTTGTACGCGCTGCTGGCCAGCCAGTTGTACCGCTGGATGGGCGCGGCCGGAATCAGCCTGGCGGACGCGATCACTTTTACACTCGAAGCCGTGCTGCTCGCCTGGCTGTTCAACCGGCGTATGCAGGCCAGATTGCGCATTATACCGGCATTGCTTCACGCGGCTGCCGCGGCACTGGTGGGCGGCGGGGTAGCTTACGCATTGGTCAACCTGCCTTTGCCCGGGCCGCAGGCCCTGGGCGCGTTGATTGCCCTGGCAGTTGGCGTCCTGGTTGCCATGCCGTTCGTATGGAAAGAGCTCAAACTGCTTGTACGCTTATAGTACGGTATAATTGCCGCTATGACGATTCCTAATGTAGAAGAAAAGCTTCCGAACGCTCCGCAGGAAGCCCAAGGTGAACCGCCCCGGCCACCCAAACCCCGCCGTGGGGGATGGATCTGGCTGGGCATTCTGATGGTGCTGCTATTCGCTGCTGCGGGCGGCTGGTTGGGCTATCAGAGCGCCATGCAGCAGCGCAAAGCCGCGCAGGCCGGGCAGGTGACCGCGGCAGCGACAACCCAGTATGAACTCGGCCTGGCAGATTTGCGTGAGGGCCGCCTTACATTGGCGCAGCAGCGTTTTGAATACGTGCTTGACCTGGACCCATCCTTCCCCGGCGCGGCGGAAAAGCTGGCCGAAGCCATGATCCTGCAGGCGCAGATCCTCACCCCAACGCCGGCGCCGTCGCCCACCGTCTCACCCACGCCGGACATGCGCGGCGTAGAGGAGATCTTCAATCAGGCACTGGGTTTTGTGCAGAGCCAGCAGTGGGCTCAGGCGTTTGATTCCTTGCAGGCGCTGCGCAACACCGATGCCAACTATCGAGCCATTGATGTCGACGGCCTTTACTATATCGTGCTTCGTTATCGCGGCGTCGAAATGATCCTGAATGAAGGCAACCTGGAAGGCGGCATTTACAACCTGACGCTGGCGGAAAAGTTTGCCCCCATCGACGCCGATGCCAACAGCTATCGCACCTGGGCGCGTTATTATTTGAACGGCGCCAGTTACTGGGGTGTGGACTGGGGCCGGGTCGTGGCCATCTTTTCCGAAATCTATCCGGCTTTCCCGAATTTGCGCGACGGCTCGATGATGACTGCCACCGAACGTTAC
>CALMIB010000296.1 GCA_937863945.1 uncultured Longilinea sp. | reverse complement strand
CGTGGAAACCACCCGTGAGAATAAACGCTTGACCCTGTGTGTGGCCTGGAATTATGGCGGCCGTGATGAAATCGTGTACGCGGTTCAGCGCCTGATCGAAGAAGGCCGCAGGGCGGAAGAGATCGACGGCGATCTCATCGCCCAACATCTCTTCACCGCCGGAATTCCCGACCCCGATTTGATCATCCGCACCTCAGGTGAGATGCGCACCAGCAATTTTCTAACATGGCAGTCTGCCTATTCCGAATGGTATTTCACGCCGGTCTTATGGCCTGATTTTGACGAACAAGAGCTTCAAAAAGCGCTCGAGGATTACAGCCAGCGCGATCGCCGTTTTGGACGATTATCCACGTCCGGGTGTTAGCGCCTATGTTATCCCAGCGCCTGATGGTTGCAATTCTGCTCATCCCCATCGGGGTTACGTTTATTGCGCTGGGCGGTTGGCCGTACGCGGTCCTGATCGTCGCCATACTGGGCGGCGCGGCCTTTGAATACTGGCGCATTTTCAAAACCGGCGGGTTTTCGCCGTCGCCGTCGTTGTTGATTGGCGGCGTTGTGGCGCTGGCATTGACTCGGTATGGGGCGAATTTTCGCGAAGCCGATGCCGTCCTGGCTTTTTTGATAATGGCTGCAATGGGGTTGCACACCATCCATCACGAACGGGGTGATAAGAACTCCGCCACGGATTTCACCATTACGGTGGCCGGCATTTTATATATCGGCTGGTTGGGCAGCTACCTGGTCTCGCTGCGCAACCTGCCCGATGGCATGTGGTGGACGATTCAGGCTGTGATCGGCACAGTCCTGGCCGATGCTGGCGCGTATTTTATCGGCAGCCGCTTCGGCAAACACCCGCTGGCTCCACGCGTCAGCCCGAAAAAGACCTGGGAAGGTTATCTGGGCGGCGTCCTGGTTGGCTCGCTGGGCAGTGCGTTGATGGGCGCCCTGTGGGGATTGGCCACGCCGGCCATCACGCCGCTGCGCGGTTTGATGATGGGATTTGCCCTGTCCGTACTGACGCCGCTTGGTGACCTGGGTGAAAGCATGGTCAAACGCCAGTTTAACGTCAAAGATTCCTCCAATCTTCTTCCCGGGCACGGCGGCATTTTTGACCGAATCGATTCATGGCTTTGGGCGGCCCCCCTCGGATATTATCTAATCCTCTGGTTGTGGTAAATCTGGCAGCCTGGCCTGCCAGTCAAATCGTTTTCGATTACCCTGAAGGAGGCGAAATGATCCATTCAAAGCCAACGCGCAACCTGGCGCTCGACCTGGTGCGGGTAACGGAGGCCGCTGCGCTGGCCGCTGGCCGTTTTATGGGGCGCGGCGATAAAATCGCTGCGGATAAAGCTTCAGTGGACGCCATGCGATTGGTACTGAACGAAGTCGAAATGGATGGCATCATTGTCATCGGCGAGGGAGAAAAAGACGAGGCCCCCATGCTCTTTAACGGCGAGCATCTGGGCAACGGCGAACCGCCCCAGGTGGATATCGCTGTGGATCCCATCGATGGCACCCGGCCGCTGGCAAATGGATTGTACAATTCGATCTCAACCGTCGCGCTGGCCCCACGCGGCACCATGTTCAATCCCGGCCCATTTGTGTACATGGATAAAATCGCTGTTGGACCCGAAGCGCGGGATGTCATTGACATCAACGCGCCCGTGGAAGAGAATCTGAACGCCGTCGCCCGCGCCAAAGGCATGGACGTGAACGACCTGACCGTCATCATCCTCGACCGGCCGCGGCATGAAAAACTGATCGCCGAAGTCCGCCGCCTGGGGGCGCGCATCCGCCTGATCACGGATGGCGATGTGGCCGCCGCGTTAATGACGGCCATGCCCGAAACCGGCATCGACATCCTCCTTGGCATCGGCGGCACGCCGGAAGGCGTGCTGGCAGCCTGCGCCTTACGCTGTTTGGGCGGCAATATGCAGGGCAAAATTCACCCCCGCAACGACGCCGAACGCCAAAAGGGCATCGAACTGGGTTATCAACTAGATAAAATTCTGCGCCTGGAAGATCTGGTGGCTTCTGAAGATACCTTTTTTGCTGCGACCGGCATCACCGGCGGAGAATTGCTGCACGGCGTTTCTTACACAGGTGCCGGTGCTACCACCGACAGCATTGTCATGCGCGGACTCACCGGCACCGTGCGCCGCATCAACGCGCAGCACCGCTTTGCCAAGCTCG
>CALMIB010000295.1 GCA_937863945.1 uncultured Longilinea sp. | reverse complement strand
AGGTACTGGTAGGCTCCCAGCAAAAACGACCCCGAGCCGCAGGCCGGATCCAGCACGCGCAGCGGCCGGGCAGCCTGCGTTTCGGGCGTCTGGCCCTGCAGCAGGTCGCCCAGCGTGTTCTTGACGATGTACTCAACGATGTAGGTGGGCGTGTAATACACCCCGCCCGCCTTGCGCACCTCGGGCTTTTCCTCCACTTTGGCCTGGTGCCCGGCCGTCAGCCGGATGACCTTGCCCAAAAAGCGCTCGTACACCTGCCCCAGGATGTCGGCCGGGATGTACTTGAAAGCGTACGGGCTGGGGTGATACAGCCCCGCCAGGATCTCCTTGAGCACCTTATCGTCGATCTTCAGCGTGGGCGTTAGCGTGTCGGCCGGCGAGGTCTGGTGCTTCTCGTCGCTGAAGTGGAACAGCCCCGAGTTGTACTTTTTATCGGCGCTCCTGAACAGGGCCAGCAGGTCCTGGTAGATGTCCTTGCCGTCGGTGGCCGAACGCAGCGCGTTGTCGGGCTCGATGCCGCGGTCCTCGCAGATGCGCAGGAAGATGATCCGGTCGATGGTGGTCTGCACGGCAAAGTTGAGGTCGCGCACGCTCAGGCCGGGGTTGCGCAGCGCGATGTTGCGCGCCAGCAGCTCGCGCCAGCCTTCCAGCATCTCCAGGAAAGCATCGTCGACGTCGGTGGTGCCCTTCTTGCCTTTTGTTCCGCCGGCAAATTCGTCAAACTTGCCGGTGAACACCGCCTCGCGCGAAAAGCGGCTGTAAATCTCATCCCATTTGGCGACGTATTCGCTGTAATGGTACAGGTTGACGCGCCCGATGTGGGCCGCCTCGCCGGGTTTGGGCTTGCTGCGGCAGTCATACACCGCCAGTTGCTCGAAATCGGTCAGCAGGCTGAGCGCCAGCTTGCCCGACCAGCCGTAGGAGCGCAGTTGAAAGGCCGCCGCGGCGCTGTCGGCGCTCTTGACCGCGGGCTTCTTGGCCTCAACGAAAAAGACGTTGTTCCCGCCCATGCGGAAGGCATAATCGGCGGCCCTGGCCGCGCCTTCCACCTCCACCGACGCCTCGTGGATCACCTCGCGGTACTTTTCCGCTCCGCCGCCCGTGTTGGTCATATCCCAGCCCAGCGCAGCGAAGAACGGATCGAGAAAATCGCGGCGCAGCTCGGTTTCATTGTAGCTGGGCCGGTGATAACTGGCGCTTTGGGATTGAAAACGCTGGACGAGGTCGCGGATGGATTGAGGTGCGGGCATGGCGCGCTCCGGGATGGGATGAAATAATTATAGCATCGCGGGAATATCAAACCCCGCTCCTATCGTACCATTTTAATGTTGCAAAACAAGCAACTGCCACACCAACGGAATATGCGCGCCAAAGCCCAACCACACCTCTTGACGAAAAAATATATCTACGTAAAATCATTTCTATATAAATCTAAATGTTATGCTGGAGTTTGCTATGAATGAAACCACCACCCCCAACGAGGTGCTGCTCGCGTTCTTCAAAGCGCTGGCGGATGCCAACCGCCTGA
>CALMIB010000294.1 GCA_937863945.1 uncultured Longilinea sp. | reverse complement strand
GAAATCGTACTGCCACAGCCCCAGTTCGGATTGCAAAAATTTGATTTCTTTCTGGAGGTTGGGAATCACCGGCACGCCTTCAAGTCGGATGCGCTGCTCGTTGTCGTATTCCTTTTCGCCGGCGGTATAAATGCGTTGCTGGCCGGGGGATTTCTTCGAGGCGCGCAATTCGCGCAGGATCTGCCCGGTGGTGCGCTTAAACTCATCGAGCGGGCAAAATTGCTGGATGTCGATGGCCATGAAGAAATGTCCCAGGCGGAAGGGTTGCTTGCCGCCATCCGCCGCGATGCCGGTGAGACCGTGGAGAAAGGCGCCGGTTTGCAGCGACGCCGAGAGGATTTCCACAATAGCGCCCAGACCGTAACCCTTGTAGCCGGCCAGGGTTTCCCCCTCGCCGCCCAACGGCAGGAAGGCCGCTGTGCCTTGATCCAGCCCGGCCATCACCTCGGCCGGGTCGGTGATGGGCCGGTTTTCCTGGTCGATCACCCAGCCGGCGGGAATGGGCAATTCCTGGCGGACCTTGACCTCGATCTTCCCGCGCTGTGAGATGGGCGTGGAACCGTCGAAGAGAAACGGGCAATCTTCATCGGTCGGTGCGCCAAAGGCGATGGGGTTGGTGCCCAGCATGGGCTGCACCCCAAAGGTGGGGGCGGCGGCCGGACGCGCGTTGGTGAAGGCCATGCCGATCATGCCGGATTGGACCGCCATCAACGGGTAGTAGCCGGCGATGCCAAAGTGGGTGGAATTGCGCACTGCCACCGAGCCCATGCCGTAGGCATGCGCCTTTTCGATGGCCATGTGCATAGCCCGGTGCGCCACCACCATGCCCATGCCGTGGTGCCCATCCAACACAGCCGTGGTTGGCCCTTCGCGGACGATTTCGATTTCCGTGATGACCTTGTGCTGGCCGGCTTTGATGCGGTCGTAATAGTATTTCAGCCGCCCGATGCCGTGCGATTCGATGCCGCGCAGGTCGGACGCGATGATAACGTCCGTGCAGATTTCGGCATCCTGCGGGGGAACGCCAAGAGCCAGGAGAACATCCTGAATGAATCGACGCAGCTCGTCAACAGGAAGATGCGGCACACTATGGTCCATATTATCCTCTTCAGTGTCAGAATGCATTTTCAATGTGAACGGGGATTGAGCGCGTCGTTCAAGCTGTCGCCAATCCAGGCCGGGAGCTGATAATATAATTTCGTGAGGATGAAATTCTATCACCTAACCTTCCAATTTGCGGTCAGTATCAAGCGGGGTTATTTCAAAAGGGATTGCTTTTTTGCGTGCAGGGCCAGGACGTCGGCCCCGACTTTTTCCAGGTAAGCGCCGCGTAGCGGGAACCAGCGCAGCAGTACCGCGCCGACGATCAGGGCTGCGCCGGGGATCAGCCCGGTCAGCGCTTTGATGCCGAAAATGGCCTCCGCGGACTGCTGCAAAAAGACCGCGCCGCCGCCTGATTCCCGCGTGACAAAGTGGGTCGCCTCCAATACCAGCGGCGCCAATGCCAGCGCCACCGATTGGGCCGGTTTGGTGATGAGTGCGTTGATCCCAAAGAACATACCTTCGCGGCGAACGCCGGAGCGCAGTTCATCCTCGTCGGCGACCTGTGCGAACAGGATGTTGGTGAGGGTCTGCGGCCCGGCCAGGCCGAAACCGGCAGCCATCAGGCAGACATAGATCAGCGGGTTGGGCACGAAGGCGATCAGGACCAGGCCGGCGCCGGCAATGGCGAGCAAGAGCTGCTGCGCGCCCACCACGCCCAGCCGTTTTTGCAGCAACGACGTGACCGGAATGCCGATGATCAGCGGTACGAACACGCATACCAGGATGATCATCGTGTTGACCTTGAGAACATAATCGGCCAGGTAAAAGACCATCGATAAAACCATCGCGTACATCAGTGTGACCATGAAGTTTTCGGCAACCAACACCAGGAACGATTTACTGGTCAGGGTCAGGCGCAATGCGGCGCCCAGGGGAACAGGCTTATCCACGCGGGTGTATTCGGGCCGTTCTTTCACCCAGAAGGTAGTCGCGATAATCAGGGCGGCGCAGACCAGGGCGACAAGGATCATGGCGGCTTGCAGCGGCAGAAAGGAGAGGTTGACGCCGGACTTTGGACGAAAAAAATCGGGGATCATGAAGCCGAGAATCAGGCCGAGCATGCCGAATAGAGAGTAGGAGATCTGCAGGCCGTTGCGCTCATCATCAGATTCGGTGATTTCGGGCAGCAGCGAGGAATACACCAGCCCGATAATGGTGTAGCAGGTATCGTACAGCAGCATCGAGCCCAGCATCCAGAAGAACAGCGTCTGCTGCCCGGCGTTGGGCGGCGCGAACCACAGCAGGATGAAGGTGAGCGCCAGGAATGGTGCCGTGAAGCGCATGTACGGGATGCGCCGGCCGCGTTTGGAGCGGGTGCTGTCGGTGATGTATCCGAATAACGGATCGTTGAGCGCGTTCCACACGGCGTAAATCGCCGAGGCCAGGCCAATCCACCGGGCGGTCAGTCCCAGGTAATCCTGGTAGAAAATGGGCAGCAGGGCGCCGTAAATGCCGGAAATCAGCGTCGTCCCCAGCGAAGCCAGCCCCCACATGAACTTATACTTGCGATCGATGATTGGCCGTGCAAGCGGTTGAGTGCCTTCTGCCATTTCTGTACCCCTGGAAAATCCCAAAGGATGATTGTCTGATAATACGATTGTATAGCATCCTGGAAGATCGTGCTGCGCGAACCGCCGCGGATTCGCGTTCAACGGCGGAAATTCGGTGCTTTTTTTCGTCCCCATCCAGGCCGCGGGTGTGCTATGATTCGCCCGGGGAGGAGCTGTCCATGCGGCCTGACTGGGATTCGTACTTTATTAAGATCGCCTATGCCGTTTCCGAGCGCAGCACCTGTGACCGCGCGTTCGTGGGCTGTGTGCTGGTGCTGGATAAGCGCATCCTCACCACCGGCTTCAACGGCTCGCCTGCCGGGCAGCCGCACTGTGATGAAAAAGGCCATTTGTTGGTGGAGGGTCATTGCGTGCGGACGATCCACGCGGAGACCAACGCCATCATCCAGGCCGCGCTGCACGGCGTTTCAACGCGCGGATCCACCTGTTACGTCACCCACTTCCCGTGCATCAACTGCTCGAAAGCACTGATTAACGCCGGCATTACCCGTTTGGTGTATCACGTGGCTTACCGGATCGATGAGAATGCGGAGGAGTTCCTGCGCGCGGCGAATATAGAAATTGTGC
>CALMIB010000293.1 GCA_937863945.1 uncultured Longilinea sp. | reverse complement strand
AAGCTTCAAGCGGCCCTGACGGGCGTGATTCCTGAAGACAGCCTGGCGCGCGCCACCGGTAAAGCCGAGCTGACTCCCATCCGCGAGCTAATGCCACGCGTCAACCGCAAGCTGGCCAGCGTGATTGAAAAAGCCCTCGAAGTCAATACGGAAGACCGTTACCAGAGTGCGGACGAATTCAAACAGGCCCTGGCCCAATCCGTTAACCTGCCGGAGCTCACCCAGCAGCGGCCGTCAGTATCGCCGCCGCCCGAACAGCCGGCTGAAGCCAAACCTGCCAATGAAGCTTCTTCCGAAGCTAAGTATAGCACGCCTCAGGACAGCCTGCCGCGCAGGCAGTCCGTTCGGCGGAAAAAGCGTCCATCACCTGCCCTGCGGGTGGCTGCCATCGCGTTGATGGTCATTCTCGGAAGCTTGTTAGGGTTGTTCATCGCCGTTCCAGGCCTGCCGATGATTGTGTTTGCCAGCCTCAGTCCCGGTCTGCCTGTCGATACCCCGCCGACAATGGCGGAAACTTCCCGGCCGACGGAACCGTTTGCAACGATGACGCCTGAATTGCCGCTGGAACCCACCGCGACACAGGCTTTGCCCGCCACCAAAACCGGCGGTGAAGGCTCAATCCAGCAGCCAACCTCTACGCCAACCGAAGCCGTGATCCCATCGGTTACGCCGTTGGGCGGCGGCCAGGGACAAATCGCCTTTGTTTCGGATCGCACCGGCATCATGCAAATCTGGATGATGAGCAGTGACGGCACAAACCAGATCCAACTCACCAGCATGAACGAAGGCGCATGCCAACCCAATTGGTCGCCAGACGGCACACAACTGGCGTTTATTTCGCCCTGCCGCCGCAAAGAAGGCACTTATCCAGGCGCCAGGATCTTCATCCTCAACCTTTCAAACAACCAAACCTCCTCGCTGCCGGTTCCGCCCAGCCCCGCGGGCGATTTTGACCCGGCCTGGTCGCCGGACGGCGTGCGCATTGCCTTTACCTCCCTGCGCACCGGCCGCCCGCATATCTTTGTCTATAACCTGGATACCGGCAACCTGCAAGAACTATCGGCCAGCCGCTATTATGACCGCCAGCCAAGCTGGTCGCCCAGCGGCATGCAACTCGCTTTTGTCCGCACGGTGGTCTTTGACCAGATTTGGATCATGACCGATAGCGGCATGCTGGCCGAGCAATTCACGCTTTCCGGGGACGTCAACGATCAAACCCCGGTGTGGGCGCCCGATGGCCAGATCATCTACTATTCGCAGGTACGCGACAACCTGGTCAACACCTGGTTAACGGCATTGAGATACGAAGATCGCAAGCAATACAAGGAATTCCGCATCCCAGCGGAAAATGCCGGCGCATACGGTCCTATGTATAAGCCCAGCATTTCGCAGGACGGCTATTACATTGTGTTTGAATCCTGGCCGGACGGCAATAACCACGATATTTACCGCATGGCGGTCAACGGATCGGATATTGTGCGCCTGACGACAGACCCCGGCACAGATTTCAGCCCGGCCTGGCGTCCTATCGTCAGGTAATCCTGCCGCGTCACGCCGGATGGGTTAATTGCGTCCGGTAGCCATCGGCGAAAAGCGCCGGCGTCCCGCCGGTGTGCCAGAACAGCACGGTTTCATCCGGCTTGAAGAAACCCTTGCGGATCAAGTCGATCATTCCTGCGGCGGCGCGGCCCGTATATACCGGGTCAAGCAGCAGCCCCTCGTGCCGCGCAAACAACCGGATCGCCTCCACCTCGCCGTCCCCCAGGACCGCATACCCGCCGCCCAGGTACCCGGCGTTGACCATAATCTCATCCGGCTGAATGCGCAGAGACTCGCCTGCACGATCGGCGCTTTGGCTGGCCATATCGGCCACGTGGACGCGCAATTCTGCTTCGGGCTGGTCGATGCTGATGCCCAACACCTTTCCACCCCAATGGACCCGGCGCGCGCCCAACGCCAACCCGGCCTGCGTCCCCCCGGATGATGACGCGACAACAATCCAATCCGGATGGATCACGTTTTGATCCAGAAATTCCTCGAATGCGGCCGTATAACCGAGCGCACCGACCGGCGTTGACCCACCCAGCGGGATCAGGTAAGGCCGCCGCCCGGTTTCCCAGGCAGTTGAGAAAGCATTTTTCAGGGCTGCATCCCGGCTTTCACGCGTCGTCCAGACAATTTCGGCGCCAAAGAGCTCATCCAAAACCAGGTTGCCGGAAGGTTCCTGGCCGGGGTCGCCGTCCAACACCAGGATGCAGCCCAGGCTGTACCGTGCAGCCAGGGCTGCCGTCAGGCGGCAATGGTTGGATTGCGCGGCGCCCGCCGTCACCAGCGTCTTCGCGCCATTGGCCAGGGCTTCGGCCAGCAGAAATTCGAGTTTGCGAACCTTGTTGCCGCCCATCGCCAGGCCGGTTAGATCATCCCGTTTCACCCACAGCCGGGGACCTCCCAG
>CALMIB010000292.1 GCA_937863945.1 uncultured Longilinea sp. | reverse complement strand
CACCACCGATCGGGAATTGGGATGAAATCCCTCACCCTGCCCCGAAGGCTCTATGTAGTTGTTGAAAATAAGTATAGTACGGCGCGCGGGGGTAGTCAAGAGGGGGAAGAGCTGTGTGCAGAAAACCCATTATTGGCGGAGTCGTTGCTGGAAAGTCACACAACTTTCCGGTCAGCGTATCGGACCGATCATGGAGCTATTTTGTAGTTCTACAGCGAGAAGGTACGGCTGGCGTTACCGGCAAGGGCGCGCGTGGACAATAGCCCACCCTACTATGCGCATTGTTGGGATGCCTTTTTGGGGATTACCTGCTTATTATTGCTTGCAAGTATTTAATTAGTTTTTCAGAAGTTTTTCCCATGCGCAAATCCATATATGAAATGCCAAGATGTTTATTAATTTCATCGGGCTGGAGAAAATACATAACACCCGAGAGGCTAATGATTTTGTCGGAGAGCAATTTCGCAATAGAGAATAGCGATTTTCGTCTACGATACTGCAAAGTTTCCTGATCATCGCTTTCATGCCATAATAAGGACATGTATCCGTCCATCCGCGCTGTTCTGTTCGACGCCGACGGCGTCATCGTTCACCCCTACCGCTTCCGCGCCTGGCTGGAGCGCGAGCACGCCATCACCCCGGCCATGACCGCGCCGTTTTTCAACGGCGTGTTCTCGCGGGAGTGCCTGGTGGGGCAGGCCGACCTGGCGGAGGCGCCCGGCAGGCCGGCATTGAAGGCCAGGCCCAGCAACAGGGCCGCCAGCAAAGTCACACGAAAGAGCGGAACCAGTTTTTTCATCATGAACCTCCTGTGGATCGAATCAAATGGAATGGATCGACCGGTATGGCTGCCATCGGAAAAAGGATTGACAATGTTTGCGAGTTTGAATGGTTTACGGGCAAAAAACCGCTGAACAAGCGTCAGTTATTGAATATTTTATCAGTTTTTGTCAAAATAGTTTACATTTTTGAATTTCTTAATCATTTCAACCACCGAAAGCAGATAATCCAGCCTGGCATGAAACGTGCATTTTCTCCAAAATGCGCATATAATGAATTATGCGCCAAATGTACCGTGAAGGCAGGTTCCCGATGGTTGACCGCACTGCAGTAGGATTTCTCAACACCCGGCGCGCAAACCGCGTGGCATGGGAAAGGCCGGTGAGCATCGTCGCCCCCGTGCTCGCCTCTGGACGTTCGATTAACGTGAGCGCAACCGGCATCCTGGTGAGCGTGCCGCAGGATCCGTTCCTGGAAGTGGGCGTGCGCGTGGCGGTGGCCATTCCGCACATGGACGGGCATGCCACGCTGACGCTGCGCGGTAACGTGGTGCGCGTGGAGCATCACGCCGACGACGTGCGCGTGGCGATCAACCTGGAATAAACCGGCAAGCCGAGGGTTTCTTTTCCCCCGCCTGGCTTTGCGAACCCAGCAGCGGCAAAATTGCCGCTGCTTTTTATCCTTCTCCGCCGTTGACCAGTTCTTTGGCGCGGGATTGGAGATACAGGCGGTGGTAGAGCACGATGCTGCCGGAGACCGCCACATTGTAGGAGGCGCGGTTGACCGCCTCGATGGCCACCACGGCGTTGCACTGCGCCAGCACTTTTTCGGGCAAGCCCATATCCTCCGAGCCGAGCAGGTAGATGGCCTGTTCGGGGTGCTGAAAGCCCGCCAGCGGCTGCCCGCCGATCTCCACGCCCACCAGCAGCGCGCCCAGCGGCCGCGCCGCCAGGAATTCCTCGAAGGTGGCGTAATGGCGCAGCGGGATCAGGTGGTGCGCGGCGGAGGTATCGGAGGCCTGCGGCCTGTAAGGCCGGCCGATGGTGAAAATGCCCGCCGCGCCGAGTTGCCAGGCCGAGCGCCACAGCGTGCCGATATTCTCGTTGTTGCGCGGGTTGTAAATACCAATTTCAAAATAGGCCACGCGGCTGCCTCCGGAGGATTTTTTCTGAGTGTATCACAGGATGCTCCGGCGGCCTGGGGAGCTGGGTGAGAAAAAGAACACTGATTACAATACCTTCGCCAATTAGCCTGAAGAAACAGGCGCTTTGACAGGGTAAATGCGGCCCAAAGCAGCCACTTTGTGGAAAAGCCGGGAAACTAAATTGTCATCGGGTTTTTGCGGAAGCATTTGTATTGTCTCCGCCACAGATCGGTAGCCTCGGCAGTGAGCTTTCAAGTCCAAACCACTGAAATTGGGATCGTCTTGTCGGCACTGGCACAGAAACACTTGAGAGACATCGGTCATGAACAGCGTCAGGTTGGCACATGGGTCACGGCGGTTGGGGATCAAGTGGACCTACCAACGCAAGGCGCTCATTGCCTAACTGATCCTCTATTTATGCCCCGTTGTACCCGTTCGTTTCGTTGATCGAAACGCACCAGATCTAGAAACTGCTCATTGTCGGAAAGTTGTTCGGGAC